>DASPWV010000724.1:0-9293 GCA_035637635.1 Vicinamibacterales bacterium
TGGACTGGGCGTCAAGATGGCCGATCCGGCGCGTGAGGTGTACGTGATGGTAGGCGACGGTTCGTACCTGATGATGGCGCAGGAAATCGTGACCTCTATTCAGGAGGGATTCAAGATCACGATCGTGCTGTGCGACAGTCGCGGATTTGCCAGCATCGGCGGGCTGTCACGATCGATTGGCTCGCAAGGCTTTGGCACCGACTATCGCTACCGCGATCGGCAAAGCGGCGGACTGAGCGGGGAATACTTGCCCGTGGATCTCGCGGCGAACGCCGAGTCTCTTGGCGCGCTCGTGCATCGCGCAGCGGACCGTGCTTCTCTCGAGCGCGGCCTGGAAGCCGCCCGTGCCGCCGATCGAACGATGATCATCTACGTGCCCGTCGACCCGCTCAAAGGCGTCCCGGGATACGACTGCTGGTGGGACGTTCCGGTCGCTGAGGTTTCAGAACAGGCTGACGTTCGCCGCGCGCGGAAGAACTGGGAGGAAGGGAAGAAGAGGCAACGATACTTCCTCTGAGTCCGCAGTCAGCCGCGAACCTTCTCTATCTTCCTGTCTCTGTCCTCGTTCAGCCGCTGCACGTCGCGACGATATCCTTCTTCGAGCTTCATCCGCTCTTCAGGCTCCCACGTCGTCGCAAGCTTCGACCTGTGCAGGATCTCTTCCTGCGCGATCTTGGCGGCATATACCTTGCGAATCTCCGCGATTTCACGCTTTTGCTCGTCGCTGAGCCGCTGCTCCACGATTCCGCTCTCGGCATCCTGCCGCTTCAGTCGCTCCATCGCGAGCTCGAGTGCGCTCTTCGGTGCTTCGTCTGTCATGGGAATCATCGAATGATACCCGACGAGCTTTCAGGGCAACCCGTTTCCTGATTTAGGGAAAGCTCAGCCACCTTACCGTCCCGAAAACTCCGTTCGGCATTCAGGCGCTACGGCACCGGGCTTGCTCTTTGAAACAGCAGTGGAGCAAGACAATGTTTAGACGACGGCCGGTGCTGATGACCGTGGCATGGGCAGTGGTTATTGCCTGCGGCATCGCCGCGGGTGTCGCGGTCCACCGGCTGTGGCAGTTCAGAAACGAGCTCGAGCGGTTCGCGAGCCGGCTGGCGCTCGACGTCGGCCCTGAATCGACGCTTATCTTCGACAACAACAACAATCTCGTCTCGGCGCTTTTCGAGGAGCATCGAATTGCAGTTCGTCTCGATGAGATGTCGCCCCATCTCGTCAACGCCGTTCTCGACACGGAGGATCGTCGCTTTTACGAGCACGACGGCGTCGATCTGCGACGAATCGTGGCGGCGTTTGCCGCAAACTCGCGTGCGGGTGCGATCGTCCAGGGCGGCAGCACGATTACACAGCAACTCGTACGCTCGATTCTTCTGAGCAGCGAGCAAACCTACTCACGTAAGTTGAAAGAAGCGATTCTCGCGCGGCGGCTCGAGGAGCGCTACTCGAAACGGGCCATTCTCGAGGCGTACCTCAATCGCGTGTATTTCGGGGACGGATACTACGGCGTCGAGGCGGCGTCGATTGGCTATTTCGGAAAGCCGGTCGCCGACCTCGATGCTGTAGAGGCTGCCACCATGGCCGGCCTGATCAAAGGACCTTCGCTGTATTCCCCCACAAAGAACCCGGCTGCGTGTCAAGAACGGCGCGACCTTGTTCTGCAGGAGATGCATGCGGGCGGGTTGCTGAGCGATCAGGAGTTCCAGAAGGCAGTGTCCGTCCCCGTTCAGGCCACGCTGGCGCGCGGCGACAAAACCGGCGTCCCCGATCCTCGCCACGCACACGGCGCCGAATATTTTCGCGACGCTGTGGCGCGCGAGCTGGTGGAGCGGTTTGGATCCGAGGCGGTTTACACCGGCGGTCTGCGCGTTTACACGACGCTCGATCGCGACCTGCAGCGCCTCGCCGAAAACGTCATCGCCACCCGCCTCCGCGGATTCAGCGGCGGCGCCGAGCCGCTCGAAGGCGCGCTGGTCGCCATTGAGCCGTCGACCGGCTATGTGAAGGCCGTCGTCGGCGGCCGCAGCTTTCAGGAGACTCCCTACAACCGCGCGATCGATGCCCGTCGTCAGCCCGGTTCCGCATTCAAACCGTTCATCTATGCGACCGCTCTGGAGTCGGGCTACTCGCCCGGCTCTGTCCTCGAGCGCCTGGATGAACCCATACAGACCTACAAAGGACCGTGGCTGCCGGAAGGTGAGCACGAGGAGCCGTCAACGACCTTGCGAACGGCTCTTGCGCTGTCGAGCAACCGTGCCGCAGCGCATCTGCTGCAAGAGGTCGGCATCCATCGCACGCTCGATCTCGTCCAGCGATTTGGCATAGCCTCTCCACTCCCCGCCGTGCCGGCGCTGGCGCTCGGCACGGGCGAAGTGAGCCTCTACGAGCTGACCTCTGCATACGGCGTATTCGCGAATCGAGGCGTCTGGCAGACACCAACCATGATCCGCAGAGTGGTGGATCGGTACGGGCGCGAGATCTATTCCGAGCCAGGCACCGAGAGGCGCGTCATCTCGGAAGGCACCGCTTACATGATGGCCAGCATGATGTCGGACGTGCTCGATTACGGCACAGCGGCGTCGGCTCGCGCGCAGGGATTCCGTCTGCATGCGGCCGGTAAGACCGGTACGTCGCAGGAGTACACCGACGCGTGGTTCGTCGGGTTTACACCGAAGCTCGTCACGGGCGTCTGGTTCGGGTACGACAAGCCGCGACCCATCATGAACCGCGGTTTCGCGAGCGTGGTGGCTGTGCCCGCGTGGGCGCGGTTCATGACCGCCGCCATGCGCGGCCAGAAGGACGACTGGTTCGATATGCCGAGCTCGCTCGTCAAGGTGAAGATTTGTCGCCTCAGCGGAATGCTCGCAACGGACAAATGCAATCTGCCAGTTTATGAATCCGCACCGTACGATCCGAATCACCCTGAATTGATGACGACGTCGACCGGTGTGATGCGCGAGAGCGGTGTGTTCGAGGATGTGCGGCCGGCCGATCGTATTCCTCCGCCATGTACGTTGCCGCACGGTGTCCTTCCGCCGGCTCTGCAAGCCCCGTACGATGAGACGCTCTCGACGATGCCTCCCGTGCAGCGTGCAATCGGCACCGAGCAGCAACCGCCGCCGGCAGTGCCGGCAACTGAACCTCCTGCGTTGGCGCCCGCGCCATCTCGCGTGACGCCGCCGCCCTTTATGACCGATCGACCTTCCCCTCGCGTAACGACCGTGATTCCTGCGGCGCCAGCGCCAATCGCCAGACCCAAGCCGACCGAGACTGTACCGTCTCCCAGCTCTCCCGATGCTTCGGTGAAGCCGGCAGAGAAACCTCGATCGGAGATCCCGGTGACTCCTCCTGCCAGCGCGACGCAGGATCCGCCGCCGCCATCGGATCCTTATGCGCCAATCATCCCCGGCAGCAACGTGGAAAAGACGCCGCCGAAACCACCGAAACCGCCGGGACTCTGAACGGTCTGAAGATGGTGCGACCGCCAGACGAGCAACGACCGATGGGTGAAGCCGAACACACGCAAGCTTCCGGGCCGCGACCGGGTCCTGACCAAGGACCCGTCACACCGGATGATCCTGTCGACGAACCACCAAACCCAGCCGACGACGCAGACGGTCCGATCGAGGAACCACCGACTGGTCAGGCGCCGACGCACGAACCTCCCGCTGGACCAGACGATGTCGATCCGCGCATTCGCGATCCGCGCGTCCCCGGGGAGCCCGCGAGAAAAGATAGTTCGTCGTAACGACTGCGCGCGTACGATTAAGGCGTGCGGTTGCTTCTTGTCATCCTTGCCGTCGTGAGCGCTGCATGCTCCCGCGTCGCGGCAACGGCGCCCACGGCAGACAATCCTCCCAACGCGTCACGCGCGTCCCCAATTCGAGTATTGATGGTCACAGCGACCGCCGGTTTCCGGCACGAAGACGCGATTGCAGCCGCTCGGCGGGTGATGGCGAATCTGCAGACGACGAGCGAGATTGTCACCACGTCGACCGAGGATCTGTCCACGATTAGCGCATCCGCTTTGCGCGATTACGACGTGCTCTTCTTCGCGCTCACGAGCGGTGAGCTGGCGCTCACGCCGGATCAGAAGTCCGCCATCCTCGATTTCGTGTCAGGCGGCAAGGGGTTCATCGGTGTGCACAGCGCGACCGACACGTTGTACGAATGGCCGCAGTACGGTCAGCTCGTGGGCGCGTACTTCAAGGAGCATCCCTGGACGCAACGTGCGACGGTGGTTGTCGAGGACGCTTCGCACCCTGCGGCGTCAGGCATCGGAGATCGCTTCTCGCTGATGGAAGAGTTCTACACGTTTCGTGAGAACCCGCGACCGCACGTGCATGTGCTCCTTCGGCTCGACCCAGCGTCTGTAGGCGCTGACGGCGATTTTCCGCTTGCGTGGGTACAGTCGTTCGGCGATGGGCGTGTGTATTACAACGCGCTCGGCCACTTTCCTGAAACGTGGAACGATGCAGGATTTCAGCGCCAGTTACTCGGGGCGATGAGATGGGTCGCGCGCCGCGACTGAGGACCTCATGAGTGGCGCATCTCGATTCAATGCACGGAGAAGATGATGCACGACTGCGGGGTATAGTTAATTGTTTGCCTACTTCGGATTTTTCGTGCTTTCGCAGTCTTTCGTGCTTTCGTTCTAGTGATCGTTCGTGTTTTCGTGCCTGGAAAGGCGGCCGCTCATGCAGGTGATACCCGTCACGGCCGTCCAGCGCGGCTTCGGTCAGACCGAACGGCGCGACACATGGTGGAGCACACCACTCACTGTTTTCCTCGTGTTCGCGTCCTTCGTCGTCTACGCCACGTGGGCGGCGTTTCAAAACGCATATTTCGAATCCGGTCCGTATCTTTCGCCGTTTTACTCACCCGTGCTCTGGGGAAATTCCGACCACGCGTGGTTTGGTCCCCAACCCGCATGGTGGCCGGCAGTGCTGCCCTTCTCACCGGCGCTGCTGATTCTCCCGTTCCCGGGTCTCTTCCGCTTCACGTGCTACTACTACCGCGGCGCGTACTACAAAGCGTTCTGGGCCGATCCGCCAAACTGTGCGGTCGGTGAGCCGCGAAAGAGCTACTGGGGCGAGAACTCGTTTCCGCTCATCCTGCAGAACATCCATCGATACTTTTTTTACATCGCTCTCATCTTCATCGTCATCTTGTCGTATGACGTCTGGCTCGCGTTCTGGTTCCCGAACCCGGCGACAGGGCAGCGTGAGTTCGGCGTCGGGCTTGGCACCATCGTGTTGCTTGTGAACGTGATTCTGCTCGCGGGGTACACGCTCGGTTGTCATTCGGGACGGCATGTGCTGGGCGGACACGTCGACGAAGTGTCGAAGGCGCCGGTGCGCGACGCCTGCTATCGATGCGCGACGGGCCTCAACCAGCGACACATGCAGTTTGCGTGGGTCAGCCTGTTTGCGGTGGCATTCGCCGATGTGTACGTGCGCCTCTGCGCCATGCACATCTGGTCCGACTGGAGAATTCTCTGATGGCCACGCACGCGAGCTACAGCTACGACGTGCTGGTGATCGGAGCCGGAGGTGCGGGGCTGCGCGCGGCCATTGAAGCCGCCCAGGCTGGCGTGTCAGTTGGTCTCATCTGCAAGTCGCTCCTGGGGAAAGCGCATACCGTAATGGCGGAAGGCGGTATGGCGGCAGCCATGGCGCACAACGACGATCGCGACAACTGGCGCGTGCACTTTGCGGACACGATGCGCGGTGGTCAGTATGTCAACAACTGGCGAATGGCCGAACTGCACGCAAAGGAAGCGCCCGATCGCGTGCGTGAGCTCGAAGCCTGGGGCGCGGTCTTCGATCGGACGGCCGACGGCCGGATCAACCAGCGCAACTTCGGCGGCCATCGCTATCCCCGACTCGCGCACGTCGGCGATCGGACCGGTCTCGAGTTGATCCGCACGCTGCAGGATCACACGGTCTATCTCGGCGTCACGGTGCACATGGAGCACACGGTGGCGTCGCTGCTCGTCGACAGCGGCCGGGCCGCGGGAGCGCTCGCCTACGATCGCGAGCGCGGCCGCTTCCATGTGTTCGCGGCGAAGACGCTGATTCTCGCCACCGGCGGCGTCGGGCGCGCCTACAAGATCACCAGCAACAGTTGGGAAGGCACGGGCGACGGACATGCCCTCGCGTACCGCGCCGGTGCTGAACTGATCGACATGGAGTTCATCCAGTTCCACCCGACCGGCATGGTGTGGCCGCCGAGCGTCAAGGGCATTCTCGTCACCGAGGGCGTGCGCGGGGAAGGCGGCGTGCTGAAGAACAGCAAAGGCCGCCGGTTCATGTTCGACGACATCCCCGACAACTACAAGGCGCAGACTGCGGCCGACGCGGAAGAAGGGTGGCGCTACACGCAGGGCGACAAGAACGCGCGGCGCCCGCCCGAACTGCTCACGCGCGATCATGTCGCGCGTTGCATCGTACGTGAAGTGAAGGAAGGCCGCGGATCGCCACACGGCGGCGTCTATCTCGACATCGCGTGGATCAAAGACAAGCTGCCGAACAGCGAGGAACACATCAAACGCAAGCTTCCGAGCATGTACCACCAGTTCAAAGAGCTGGCAGATCTCGATATCACGACGACGCCAATGGAGGTGGGCCCGACGACTCACTACGTCATGGGCGGCGTGCGCGTCGACGCCGACACGCAGATGTCTTCCGTTCCCGGTCTCTTTGCGGCAGGCGAGTGCGCATCAGGGATCAATGGCGCAAATCGACTCGGCGGCAACTCGCTGTCCGATCTCATCGTCTTCGGCAAACGCGCCGGCGAGTACGCCGCCCAGTTTGCGCGCAAGGAAGGCGCGGTGAAGATAGACGATGGCGCAGTTGATCGTGCGACGAAGGAAGCGCTGGCGCCGTTCGAGCGGGGAGCGGGGAGTGAGAATCCGTACAAGGTGCAGGAGGAACTGCAGGAAACCATGCAGAGCCTCGTTGGCATCGTGCGCCAGGAGAGCGAGATGCGTGAGGCGCTGACGCGACTGCAGACCTACAGGCAGCGCGCGGCGCGCGTCGGCGTATCGGGTCACCGCGAATACAACGGTGGCTGGCACACCGCGCTCGACTTGCTCAACCTGCTCACGGTGGCCGAAGCCGTCACGCTGTCCGCGCTCGAGCGCAGGGAAAGCCGTGGCGGTCACTTTCGCGAGGATTGTCCGGAGAAGGTGCCCGAGTTCGGCACCGTCAACATCATGGTCAAGGAGAGCGCGGGCGGAATGCAGGTGTCGCGCGTGCCGCTTCCGCCGATGCCGGACGAGTTGAAGCAGGTTATCGAAGAGCAGAAGGAATAGTTAAGGCCCGCGAAGGACTCATTCATATGGACGCAACTTTTCGCGTGTGGCGCAGCGAACCGGGCGGTGCCGGCGCGTATCGTGACTACCGCACCGAAGTGTCGGAAGGCATGGTCGTGCTCGATGCCGTTCACAGAATACAAGCGGAGCAGGCCCCCGACCTCGCCGTCCGATGGAATTGCAAGGCGGGAAAATGCGGATCGTGTTCGGCGGAAATCAACGGAGCTCCGCGTCTCATGTGCATGACGCGCCTGAGCACCCTGGACATCAATGAGCCCGTCACCATCGAGCCGATGCGGACGTTTCCGCTCATCAAAGATCTCGTGACGGACGTTTCGTGGAACTTCCGCGTCAAGAAGACGATTCAGCCGTTCAAGCCGCGGCCGCCGGATGCGCCCGATGGGACGTGGCGGATGGCGCAGCGCGATATCGATCGCGTCCAGGAGCACAGAAAGTGCATCGAGTGTTTCCTGTGCCAGGACGTCTGCCACGTACTGCGCGATCACGCGAAGCACGAGGACTTCATCGGGCCGCGTTTCTTGACGTATGCGGCGGCGCTCGAGATGCATCCGCTCGACACGGGAGATCGCGTCGAAGACCTCAAGGACAAACACAATATCGGCTACTGCAACATCACGAAATGCTGCACGAACGTGTGTCCCGAGCACATCCGGATCACCGACAACGCGATCATTCCGCTCAAGGAGAGAGTCGTCGACCGCTTCTACGATCCCTTCACTCGGCTTTTGCGTGTGTTTCGCGCGTAGCGTTTCGGTCGTGGAATCCGCGTTGGGAGTGCCGAGAGGTACTGTTCGAGCGCCTCGACCGCGGCCCGGACCTTCGCCGGTTGCGCCGCCCGCGGCAACATCAGCGCGTCGACGCTGAGGCGCGGCAGCGACCACTCTGGCAGCACCCGCACGAGGCGGCCATCGTCGAGCTCCTCGGCAATCTCCGGGACGACATGAAAAGACAAGCCGCAACCGGCAAGCGCTAGCTGTTTAATCGCGAGCTGGTTGTTGGTGGTGACCCGCGGCCTCGTCGCCACCCGGTAGCGCTTCCCACCCGGTCCGGTAAGGACATCAGCCGCGTGGTGCCACGGCGGCAGGGACAGAAACACGTGATGCGCGAGGTCCGCGGCCACGCGCGGCGTGCCGTGGGTGTCCAGGTACGCGGGCGCCGCGACGAGTACGTTCTCCCAATCGGCGAGGTGCCGGCGGACGAGAGTGATCGCAGGCGCGCGCGTGCCGATGGCGATTGCAATGTCGATGCGCTCTCGCATGAGATCGAGCTGATCGTCTGTGGCAACGAGCCGTAGCCACAGATTGGGATGCGCCGTCAGCAGCGGCACCAAAGCAGCGGTGAGATGCGTGGCCGCAAAGCCGACAGGCGAACTGATGCTCAGTTCGCCTCTCACCGTGTGGTGCAGCGCGGCCAGGCGTTCGTGCGCCGACCGCGCCGCGGCCAGCATGGCCGCACAGTCTTCGTAAAACGCTTCACCCGCGTCGGTCAGCGCCAATCGCCGGGTCGAGCGGCGGAGCAGCGTCACGCCGGTTTCCCTCTCCAGTTGGCGAATCTGCTGGCTCACCGCTGAAGGCGTGAGGCCGAGCTCGCGCGCCGCGGCACGCATCGATCCGCCTTCGACAACCCGCACCAGCATGGCCATGCGCCGCAGATCCATTGTGAAGTGCACCTTAACACTCGAATGAGCCGCACGGCACTTCCGCCCGGCGAACCGGGCGGTTACTCTGAAGAAGCCAGCCCGCGATCTCTGGAAAGTGAATGCCATGAGCGACAAGGGGAAGAAGAAGGTATTGAGCCGGCGCGAAGCCCTGGGAATGATCGGCGCAGCCGGTGCAGCGCTGTCGGCGGCGTGCAATGGAGACACTCCGACGAGTCCGACGGCGACCATTCCGGCGACGACGACGACCACGACAACGACGGTGCCGCCGGCTTCCACCAATCCACCGCCGACGAC
>DASPWV010000725.1:0-3902 GCA_035637635.1 Vicinamibacterales bacterium
TGCTCGTCACCACCCAGCCGTGCGGCGAGACAACGAATCCGCTGCCGGTACCCACCTCGACTTCGCGGACGTCGAGAAGCTGTTCTCGCCAGACTCGTTCGTCTTCGCCGCGGAGCACGCGGACGTGTCCGATTACGCGAATGAAAACCGTGGCTTCGAGAGGAGGGACGCGCGCGGCAAAGACGGGGCACGCGGCGAGCGCGACTGCCAGCGCCAGCGTCGTCGTGACAAATCGACGGCCCACATTCACTGCCCGGGATGATACTCGCGCTCTGTGTGACCCTTCAGCTGCTCGCGATAGAAGTAGACGTCGCGCAGGTCGCCCGTCGCGTAACGCGTCGCCTGATCGTTGAAGTGACGCGACGATGGATTGCCGCTTTCACCGCCCGCGCTCACCGCCTTTGCCTGGACGCGATCGCCAAATTCGACGACGGCGACGAAGCTGTTGCCGCTCGCCCCGTAAATCTTTTTCGTCCGCGTGGGAGGTGTCGTTCGAGCACCGAATGATGCGAGCGAGCCCCAGCGCGACGAGGTAAATCCGACCGGAATACTTGGCGCTCGATCGTCGAACGGCTGCACGATGTCGCCGGTGAGACGCTGGAAGCGGTTGATCTCGCCCCACGGCGTTTTCCAACTGCCAAAATCCGCCGCCAGCTTCTCCGACGCGGCCTTCAACGCCTCCAGCAATTGCTCGGGCGTGGCCTTCGTCACGATGTATTCATCAGGATCGAGCTCCGCCTTGCGCGCCTCGTCTGTCACGCGGCGGCGCATGTTTTCAGACGCGATCTGCTGGCCCCAGTACACGGCGAGCGCCGTCGGCACCGAGTTCACGTTCCAGCGAAAGTCCCAGGCGCGCAAGAGGGCGATCTGTTCAGACACGGTGGCTTTCAGTGGACTCACGGCAGGTGTGCGATCCCATGTGCTGACTAGTACGGGAATCAGACGATCGAATGCCGGCAGGTAGCTGTCGAAGGCCGCGGCGAGAAACGAGCTCAACGTGAAGTCCTTCTTGTTCTGCAGTACGCGGATCGCATGGACTCCTCGCCAGTTCTCGCCGTTCCGCTCCACGTATGCGGGATAGGCTTCCTTCTTCGGGCTATTTGCACCCGCTGCCGACCAGGGCCAGTTGTTCGTGTTGTAAAGCCACCCGTTGGGAGGGTTCAACAGACCAGGCGTCTCGTCGATCGACAGCACACCGTTCCATTCCGTCGCGGGATCGCTCCCGTCGACGGGTCTGGTCCAGTCGAACTTCGTGTCTCGCTTCGGAATGAAGTTCGAGTGAAAGTACGCGATCGTGCCATCCGCGTCGGCGTACACCGTGTTGTTCGACGAGTTCGTGTGCAACTCCATCGTCTCGCGGTACGCCTTGTAGTTTGTCGCCTTGGTGCGCGTGTACGACTGCATGAGCGCCTTTACCGGCTCCTGCATGAGACGGACGCTCACCCACTTCCCGTTGACCGCGCGCACGATCGGACCGTGGTGCGTCCGGTACACCGTGAACTCCTTTTGCGCCATCCCGCTCGATGTCTTGTACGGGACGACGATCGTCGACGCCTTCAACGGCCGCTCTTCGCTGCCGTACTTGTAGTAAAAGCCGCCGCCCTTCTTCACCACCGTTTCGAGATACTCATCGATGTTGTCGACACCGCTCGACGTGTGCATCCATCCCGCCCGGTCGTTGAACCCCTGATACACGAAAAACTGTCCCCACGTGAGCGCGCCGTACGCGTTCAGCCCTTCGTCGCTCACCATCTGCGCTTCGGAGCGGAAGAAGAACGACGTGTGCGGATTGATCAGCAGCAGCGCGTGATGTGAAGCGGTATTCGAGGGGGCAATCGCCACACCGTTCGATCCGGACGGTTCGGCGAATTCCACGAGTCCTTCCGCCGCGGTTCCGGCGTCCCGCGCGAGGGTCGTTTCGCGAGTCTGGTCGCGCACCACCTGGGCGCCGCCTGCCTCGCCGTCGCTCGCGGTTTTGTACGCGAGCGAAGGCGGGTAGCCTTGGCGAAGGCGGGCAAACGGAGCGGCAGTGGCTGGACTTCGCCGCACCGGAGACGACGAGCGGTCGGTTTGCGGAGTCTTCCCGTAGAAGGCTTCCAGCTCGTTGAGGTTCACGCGCTCGATGTCGCCGCCAATGCTGCCCTCGGTGAACGTCAGCGCCATCCACGGCTCGAAGTGCTTGATGACCAGGGGCGTCACCTCCGGGTGGGTGGCAAGGTAGTAGTTCAGACCGTCGGCGTACGCGTTCATCAACGCCTTGAGCCACGCGGGACTGGCGGCGTACTTGGCCTTCATGTCCTCCGGATCGATGAACAGCTTCATTCGCAGGTCGCGATAGATCTCGCTCTCACCCGCGGATTCCGCCAGCCGTCCGATCGAGTTGAGATAATTCGTCTCCACGCGATTGAAGTCGTCTTCGGCCTGCGCGTACATCACGCCGAATACCGCATCCGCGTCGGTCTTTCCGTACACGTGCGCAATGCCCCAGTCGTCGCGAATGATCGTGACGTTCTGGGCCTGCCGCTTCCAGGCGTCGAGTTCCTTGTCCTGGTCCGAAATCGCGCCCGCGGTGCAGGAGACGGACAGGAGAGCCAGGGCCCAAACCAGCTTCTTCATGGGCGCCTATTTTGCCATATGGATGAGGTGTCCCGCTCAGTTACTGGCAATGCGGGGAGTGATTCCCAGGTTGTGCATGATGAACGCGTCGATATCCGCCGTTGCCTCGATTTGCTTGCTCACATTGCTGGCGCCGTGACCCGATTTCGTCTCAATCCGAATCAGTACGGGGTTCTCGCGGCTCGCCTTCTCCTGCAGCGTCGCGGCGTACTTGAAGGAGTGCGCCGGCACGACGCGATCGTCGTGATCCGCCGTGGTGATGAGCGTCGCCGGGTACTTCACACCGGCTTTGATGTTGTGGAGGGGTGAATAGGCATAGAGCGCCTTGAATTCCTCCGGGTTGTCGCTCGACCCGTAGTCGGCAATCCAGTTCCAGCCGATCGTGAACTTGTGGAAGCGCAGCATGTCCATGACGCCGACTTGCGGAATCGCCACGCGAAAGAGCTCCGGCCGCTGGTTCATCACCGCACCGACGAGCAGGCCGCCATTGGAGCCGCCCTGGATGGCCAGCTTCGCCGGCGATGTGTACTTGTTCGCGATCAGCCACTCCGCGGCGTCGATGAAGTCGTCAAAGACATTTTGCTTGTGCGTCTTCGTCCCCGCATCGTGCCACGACTCGCCGTATTCGCTCCCGCCGCGCATGTTGACGCTCGCGTAGACGAACCCCTGTTCGAGCAGCGCAACACGCAGCGAGCTGAATCCCGGCGTCGTGGCGATGTTGAAGCCGCCGTAGCCGTACATCAGCGTCGGGTTGTTGCCGTCGAGTGTGATGCCCTTCTTGGACACGAGAAACATCGGGACCTTTGCGCCATCCTTGGCAGGCACGAACACCTGCTTGGTTTCGTACAGCGACTCGTCGTAGCCGGCAATCTCCGGCGCGCGGAAGAGCGAGGTCTTTTTTGACGCGATGTCATACCGGTAGATCGACGTCGGCTGCGTGAACGACGTGTACGTGTAGAAGACAAACTTGTCGTCCAGCTCTCCCCCGAATCCACTCGCGCTGCCCAGGCCGGGCATCGTCACCTCGTTCTCGAGTGCGCCTTCGAGGTTGTGCACGTACGCGCGAGTCGTGACGTCTTTCATGTAGGTGGCAAACAACTTGCCGCCCGCCGTTGTCACGCTTTCAATTGGTTCAGGTTTCTCCGCGAGGACTGTCTTCCAGTTGGCTTCAGCGGGATTTGCCGGATCGATTCGAATGACGCGTCCGTTCGGCGCGTTCTTGTCGGTGTAGACGAGCAGCTCGCCGCGGACGTTGTCAACCACGTTGAACGTGTCGTCGCCGATCG
>DASPWV010000726.1:0-2146 GCA_035637635.1 Vicinamibacterales bacterium
ATGCCGGAAGAGGAAGTCGATTTCGACGCGACCCGCGCGGCCGGAATGCCGGTCGCCATTCAGGCGGAGAAGCCGGGTCGTCTACGAGTCACACCGGAAGAGAAGCAGCGGCTCCTGAAAGAGCTCGAGCAGAATCACTCCGGCACTCCGGCACCCGCGGATGCGCTGAAAGTGCCGCCAGGTCCGACGCCGGCCGAGCGCGAGCAGGCAACGCAGGACGAATGGGCATGGCGGCGCCAGGCGCGATCGTACGAAGAGGCCGTTCGGCGCGCCCAGGAGAACCTCGATCTGCTGATGGAGAAAGCGGCGGCGCTCCGGGCGCATATTGCGGGACTGCTGTCGTTGGGCTACAGACCGAATCAGTTCAGCTACGACACCACGCAACTGGCGTACACCGAGGAGCAGATTCCGGCCGCGGAGCTCGAGGTGCAGCGCGCGCAGCGCGCCTACGACCAGTTCCGCGACGACGCCCGGCGCCTCGGCGTTCCACCGGGATATCTTCGCTAGCGCCACGTGTCATCCTGAGCCGCGAAGACGGCGAAGGATCTCAAGATGCGAATATCGTCGCGGTTTGAGATCCTTCGCTGCCGCTCAGGATGACACTTTCAGCTACAGCTCCCGCCCGAAGCTCTCCACGATCGCATTTGAAGGATCGATTCCGTTCGCGGCGCGAATTCCGTCGGGCACCGACAACTGAGACCCGACCACTCAGTCCTCAGTCCTCAGTCCTCGTCACGGCTCCGGTCCGAAGGTCTCCACGATCGCATTCGACGGATCGATTCCGTTCGCGCGCAGCGCCGACTGCACCCGCGCGAGAAAGCCGTCAAAGCCGACAGCCATCTTTAGCGCGCCCTCGAGAACGCGTCGGTTGCGCGCGATTAGGGCCTCGATCCTGCCGCTCATGTGAACGATCGAGCCGTCACGGGCGAGAGGATCGAAATCGGCGGCATACAGGATGTAACGCTGGTCCGGCTCGTAGAGGACTGTGATCGGTCGCTTGTCCTTCGTCGCGAGCATGTGCAAGACGATGCTGCGCACCGGCGCGATTCCGGTATCGCCGGCGAGAAACGCCACGGGCCGGCCATCCTGCTGTGGCAACATGAAATCGCCGAAGGGTCCGTCGATGGTGACGGTCGCACCGGGGGCGAGCTTTGTCAGCGCAGCCCCGCCGCGTCCCGCGCCGACGCGAACGCAAAGCTGCACCGCCTGCGGGCGCTCGGGCGCCGATGCAATCGTGTACGCGCGGGAGACGCCCTCCGGAAATCGAAAATTGACCCATTGCCCCGGCTCGAATTGAAAATCGGAATCGTTGAACGCCACCGTCAACTGCAGAACCGACGGGGCAAGCTCCTCGATCTCGGTGACAGTTCCCGCGTAGGTGGCCACTACCACATCCCCGCTTTCGCGAGCTTTTGAATCTTTTTGATGATTCGATCGCGTTTGAATCCTCGAAGACGATCGAGAAACAGCTTTCCGTCGAGATGGTCGATCTCGTGCGACATCGCCCGCGCCATCAGACCTTCACCCCAAAGTTCGCGAGGTTTACCGTTGCGATCGAGGAATCGCACGCGAACGCGCTCGGGGCGGGTCACCGTTTCGGTGAAATCGGGCACGGAGAGGCAACCTTCATCTTCGACGATCTGCCCCGCGGTCTCGGCGACCTCCGGATTGATGAATACGTGCACTTCGCCAGGGCGCTTTCCGACGGACAGATCGATCACCGCGATGCGTCGTGGATCGCCGACCTGATTCGCGGCGAGTCCGATTCCGGGAGCGGCGTACATCGTGTCCACCATGTCGTCGATCAGTTTCTGCAGCGGGTCATCGAACACGGTCACCGGCTCTGCGCGGCGGCGAAGGACATCGTTGCCGTACTTGACGATGGGGAGAACGGCCAAATCAACTTCCCCGTTTTTTCAAGCTCTCGATCATCGCTTCGACGGTGTGCTTCGCGCGTCTCTTGTAAAACTCGTCGAGAACTTTGCGGATCCCCGGGTACGTCGCCAGCGCGTTGTCGAGCTTCTCCTTATCCAGACGCAGAAGCTCGGTCGGTTTCGAAGCGGTGATCGTCGCGGTGCGCGGCTTGCCTGTGAGCACGCTGACTTCGCCGAAGAATTCACCCTCTCCGAGTTTCGCCAGATACACG
>DASPWV010000727.1:0-4939 GCA_035637635.1 Vicinamibacterales bacterium
CGACGCGCTTGCGCGGCCGATCGGAGGAGGCGGTGGTCGCCGTCACGGGTGCTGCCGCACGCGCCGCCGCACGGCGCGCGGGACGAGGAGTGTGCGCGGAACGGGATGCGAGGCCGCGGCGCTTCCGCTCGTGCCACTTCCCCTTCATCTTCTCGGCCTGGTGCAGCACCTTCGCAATCACGTCCGTTGTCGCAGTTTCCCAGGAGCTGGCTTTCCCCACCGCGTGGAGGAACTGCTCACCACGCGCGTGCAGGGTCAGCTCCACCACGTTGTTGATTTTTTCTTTCGTGACGACCACCGTCGCGGACACCCCCGCGTCGTTCAGGACACGGGTGACCTTGTGAAGCTTTCGTTCGACGAGGCGGCGGAGGCCAGGAGAGATCTCGACATGTCGTCCTGTCAATTCAACGCGCATCGGTCATACATCAGAAAAGGACCTTCCGCTGATTGGAGGTCGGGATTTTGAGCTCTTCGCGGTACTTCGCAATCGTACGCCGCGCCAGCATCAACCCTTCGCGCTGGAGGATGCTGACGATCTTCGAATCGGAGAGGGGTTTGCGCTGGTCTTCGTTCTCGATGATCTTGCGAATGCGCTGCTTGATGGTGACCGAGGAAACGGCATCGCCGTACGAGCTGCTGATGCCGCTGTGGAAGAAATACTTCATCTCGAAGACACCCTGCGGGGTGTGCATGTACTTGTTCGTGACGACACGACTGACGGTCGACTCGTGCATCCCGATGTCGTTGGCGACATCGCGGAGCACCAGCGGCCGCAGATGCTCGATGCCGTGGTCGAGAAAATCGCGCTGGAAGTTGATGATGCTCGTCGCGACTTTGTGTATCGTCTTCTGCCGCTGCTCCACCGACTTGATGAGCCACAGCGCCGAGCGGAACTTGTCCTTGACGTAGGCGCGCGTCTCGTCGCTGTTCTCGGCCCCCTTGTCGAGCAGCCGCCGGTACGTCGGACTGATTCTGAGCTGCGGCAGACCTTCTTCGTTCAACACGGCGACGTACTGGTCCTCGACCTTGACGACATACACGTCGGGGATGACGTACTGCGATTGCTTGGGGTTGTAGCGGCTGCCCGGCTTCGGATCGAGATGCTTGATGATTTCAATGTGCTCTTTGAGCTCTTCGATCGTCACGCCGAGTTTCTTTGCCAGTTCCGGAATCTGGTGGTTCTGCAGCAGGCGCAGATACTCGGAGACGATTCTTTCGGTCGGCGTTCCCTCGAGACCGAGGTGCCGGAGCTGGAGCGTGAGACATTCCTGAAGATCTCTGGCGGCCACGCCGATCGGATCGAATCCGTGGATCAGCTTCAGCGCTCGTTCGACGTCCTCGATTGGCCACGGGCCCATGTTCGCGATTTCGTCGACTGACGCGACCAGGTACCCGTCGTCATCGAGATTGCCGATGATGGCCTCGCCTATCTCCCGCATTTTTTCGTCGTCTGTCTGGATTGTGAGTTGCCAGCTGAGGTGATTCGTGAGCGAGTCGCTTGTGGAAAGCGTGTTCTCGATCGGGGGTAGTTCCTTCACCTCTTGCGGCGCACGCGGGCGGTAGCCGTCGTCCAGGTACTCGCCGAAAAAGTATTCGTAGTCCTGATCGTCCCAGGTGTCGTTCTTCTGCTGCGGTGGGGCCTCCGGTTCCTTTTCGGCAGGCTGTTGTGTGTCGGCGGCCTGCAGATCCTCAGTGGGCACTTCTTCGAGCAGAGGGTTTTCGACGACCTCCTGATTGAGGAGATCCGCCAGCTCCAGTGTCGACATGGGCAGCAGCTTGATCGCTTGCTGCAGCGATGGCGTCAGGATGAGCTTCTGAGCAAGTCTCGTTTGAAGCTTTTGCTGGATGGCCATACCGTCGAGGCGGCACTCGCATGAGGCGTGCCAACCACTCCATCTTAGTCCAGTCGGAAGTCGGTCCCCAGATAAATCCGCCGCACGTCCTCATCAGCAGCGAGCTGATCCGGCGTCCCGCTGCGAAAAATGCTGCCATCGGTGACGATGTACGCGCGATCGGTGATGCGGAGCGTTTCGCGAACATTGTGATCGGTGACGAGGACACCGATGCCGCGTTCCTTCAGATGGAAGATGATTTTCTGAATTTCGGTAACGGCGATCGGATCGATTCCGGCAAACGGCTCATCGAGCAGCATGAAGTGCGGTTCCATGACCAGCGCGCGCGTGATCTCGGCGCGCCGGCGTTCGCCGCCGGAAAGCGTGTAGGCAGGCGCCGATGCCAGCGGCGTGAGGTTGAGCTCGGCAAGCAGCTCGCGAAGTCTGCGCCGGCGCGTTTCGCCGTCGTGATTCAGCGTTTCGAGGATGGCGAGGATGTTCTGTTCGACGGTCAGTCCGCGAAAGATCGACGGCTCCTGCGGAAGATAGCCGATGCCCTTGCGCGCGCGCACATACATCGGATCGTCGGTGACATCGTGATTGTCGAAAAACACGCGTCCGCGGTCGGGCGCTGTCAGGCCGACGGTCATGTAGAAGGTGGTGGTCTTGCCCGCACCGTTCGGGCCTAACAGGCCGACGATTTCACCCGACGCGACTTCGAGGTTGACTCCGCGAACGACTGTGCGTCCGCCGTAGGATTTGGTGAGGTCTTCGGTCCGCAGGACTGACATCTAAGAGACTGCGATTTTGACCGCTGCCAGTTTCCAGTTTCCAGTCTCCAGTTCAAAGTTCAGTGGCAAGTTTTGCGAGTGGGACGTTCCCCACATCTAGGACCTAACCAACTCGAAAACTAAACTTTGAACTGACAACTGGGAACTGGGAACTGAAAACATCAAAGTGTCTTTACTGCCGCGGAGACTCCGGGCATTTCGAATCGCTTCTCGTTTGCGTGCGCTGCTCCTCGCCGTCGACCGAAATCCTATCGGACCCCCGATAGAAGGTCAACGTGCGGCCCGTGGTTTCACGGCAGCTTTCAACGAAACGCACGGGAGATCCCACCAGTTTGTATTGTTCCTCGGTTGGCAGATACGTCAGCTCAGTGCCGGTCGCCTCGCGCTTTTCGATCAACACGCGCACGACAGGGCCGCGCGCTTCGAGCTTGTTAAGCGTGTTGTCTTTCGGCGCCAGCAGCAGCTCGATGCGATCCGCGCGAAGGTTGCCTTGAATGCCATCGAGCTGCGCTTCCTTGGTAAACACCGCCATGCGCTTCGCGTCCGCAAAGCGGAACTCGCCGGCCCTGCCAATCGACGTGGACGTGCCGCCCTCCGCCGGCTTGCCGGCAATGGGCAGGGTTGCGACGACGTTGCCGCTTGCCACGAGATCCCCCTGTCGATCGTCCAGCGAGATCGAATCGGCCTTGACCGACGTACTGCCCTGAAAGAGCCATGCCTTCCCGTTGTAAACGCCCTTGCCGGCCTGCTCGTCGAACGCCAATTCGTCGGCTGTGACGTTGACGGCTTCTGATTCTTTGAGCAAGGTCATCCCGCGCTCGCCCTGCTGCCGGCGGCCCGCGCCAAGAACGGTGCGCACGCCGCCAGACGCTTTCATGGCCCGCGGCGCAAGTGTGACCTCGATTGCCGGCGCGTCGATCGTGACACGCTCGTCGGCGACGTGCGGCAACGGCGCGCCCTTTGCGCTCGAGAGCGCCAGGATGCCTTTGGTGACCTGATAACGCGCATCGGTGCTCGTGGCATTCAAATGGCCGTCAGTAAAGGTAAAACCGCTGAGAAACTCCGCGCTGTCGACCGTCCCGCTCGACGCAAGCTCGGTTTTCAACGTCTGCGCGCGCGCCGTGCGATTGCCGTCCGCCCCGCGGCTCTCCTGAAACTCGGCGCCGCCTTCAAAGGTGACGGCCGTCAGGCCTTTGCGAGGCTCGCCAGATCCGCTGAGTGACAGCGCAGTGATCACGCGAGCGGGCACGTCTGCAGCCGTTGGAAGCGTCATCCGCACATTTTCGCGGCTTGCCAGTTTCGTGACGGCGCCGTCCGGAGCGAGCGACACGTCGACGTACTCCGCAGTCAACTGCTGACCGGGGGAGCCGTCCGGCTTGGCAAGCTGGATGTTTGATTGTCCGGCGAGCAGCGCCTGCTCCAACGTACGTCCGTCGGCGGCGTAATGCAGGTTGATGTCACGCGCCTGCATCGCCTGCAAGGAGCTTGTGCCGCCGGATCCTGTGATGCGCGACTGGCCCCGAAGCTCGATTTGATCCGGCTCGTCCGTCTTCGCCTGCAGAAAGATCGTCGAGGTGTCGGCCTCGATCACCTGGTTCTCGCGCGCGATACGCGCGTTCCGCTCGAGCCGAACGTATCGCTGCAGACGCGAGTA
Source organism: Vicinamibacterales bacterium (assembly GCA_035637635.1). Lineage (GTDB taxonomy): Bacteria > Acidobacteriota > Vicinamibacteria > Vicinamibacterales > UBA2999 > DASPWV01. The sequence goes on from DASPWV010000727.1 coordinate 4,278, forward strand.
GCCGGCCGTGCCGGCGGTGGCGTCCATTGGACCCTTCGTCGGGGTCGGCGCAAAACGGATGACGGCTTTGTCGAGGAGCCAGAGCGAGTCCTGCTGGCGGTCGTAGGTGAACCCGACACCGGACCCGCTCACGTTCTCGCGTTGAAACTGCACGGCACCCGGTCCCTTGAGCATGCCGTCCTTTTCCGTGAAGATGGCGCTATCGGTTGTGGCCACGAGACCGTCAGATGTGCGAAGTGCAACCCCGCCGCGAACGTCGTATGAGCTCTGCTCGGATCCCACCCAGGCTTCCTGTCCTCCGATGACATAGGAGCGGCCGCCGCGATTGTCGATGGTGGCCTTGAAGGCGACGAGTTTCGTCCGGCCATCGTCGAACGTGACCTGGTTGGCGAATTCCACGCGGATGTCGCGCCGGTCGCCTTTGAGCTGAATCACATCGCCGCCGCGTGTTTCGGAGACGACCTTGGGATCGGTTATCCGCGGCGTGGATGGCGGCAGCGTTTGGGGCGCGCGGTGACGCAGAAGAAGGACGACGGCTGCGGCAACGCCGACAAACACCACGGCGAGGGCAAGACGCGCGCGACGCTGCCAGGAGCCCATCGCGTCAATTGTACGGTGGTTTATCGCCGGTCGCCGGTTCGCCGGTTCGACCGTTCGAGCGT
>DASPWV010000728.1:0-4728 GCA_035637635.1 Vicinamibacterales bacterium
GCCTTTCTCGCCACGCGACTGCTCGATCCTGACGCCGGCGTGGTGACACTCGATTCGCATGATCTTCGAACGCTGACGCTGCAGGACGTCCGTCGTCACATCGTTCTCGTGGAACAGGAGCCGCTGCTCCTGCACGCGACCATCGGGGAGAACATCCGATACGTTCGATCGGACGCCGATGACGGCGCAGTGCGGGTGGCCGCCGAAGCCGCCGGCATCGCACGATTCATCGAGACGCTGCCGCAGCAGTACGACACGGTGGTAGGCGAAAGGGGATTGGCGCTGTCGGCCGGTGAGCGCCAACGCGTGGCGCTGGCGCGCGCCTTTCTGGCAAACCCGGCGGTCCTCGTGCTCGACGAACCGACGGCGGCACTCGATCCCATTGCCGAGCGGCACGTCATCGACGGCTACCAGTCGATCATGCGCGGTCGCACCACGATTTTGATCACACATCGGCGGGAGCTCGCCCTGGCGGCCAATCGTGTGGTGGTGCTGAGCGGCGCGCGCGTGATCGAGAGCGGCGCGCCACGAGAACTGATGAAAGCGGATTCCGCCTTCCGGAGGCTGTTCGTCGCCGGTGAGAGAGAGATGGTCAGTTCGACGGAAAGCTAGCGACACCGCCGTGCGCGGCAGACCACGTTGCCGGGTCAGCGAGAAACGATTCGACGTCGGTGATGGCGGCGGGGGTGAAGTAATTCCGCTGCTTCGCCACGGCCAGCACATCGCGCCAGGTCGCCAACGCCGATAGATGCACGTTCAGCTCGGCGAGGATTCGCCGGCTTTCGGGGAAGATGTCGTAGTTGAACATCACGAAGACGTTGTCGACTTGCGCGCCGGCGTCGCGAAGAGCTTTGCAGAAGTTGATCTTGCTTCGACCATCCGTCGTGAGATCTTCCACGAGAAGCACACGCTGTCCTTCGAGGAGCTCGCCTTCGATCTGCGCGTTGCGCCCGAATCCCTTGGCCTTCTTGCGCACGTACTGCATCGGCAGCATGAGACGATCGGCAATCCATGCGGCAAACGGAATGCCCGCCGTTTCACCCCCTGCAACGGTGTCGACCGTCTCGAACCCGACTTCGCGAAGGATCGTGGTGGCGGCAAAGTCGATGAGCGTGCGCCGAACGCGCGGAAACGAGATCAGCTTGCGGCAGTCGATGTAAACGGGGCTTGCCCAGCCTGATGTGAAGATGAATGGTTTGCCGTCGGAGAAATGCACGGCCTTCACTTCGAGCAGAATGCTCGCCGTCGTCTCCGCAATCGTGCGTTTGTCTGCAAAGCCCGTTTCGAAGAACATCGAATTCCTCTCGCCGATCGAAGAACCCGGCAGCGTCGGGGTAATATTCGACTTCCACCCCAATGAGAAGCGCGAGCGAGACGTTCAGGAGCTCCGCCACCTTCTCCAGCACGATGAGCATATCAGCCGAGATCGCCGACCGCGCGCGTTCTGAGGCCGAGGCCGCTTCTCGGCGGTCTCGCGACCCATGGAGGGCGCTCATTGCTTCGGCGGTCGGCTACGCGATGGACGGCTTCGATCTGCTGATCCTCGGCTTCATCCTTACGCCCATTTCCGCGGAGCTTCGGCTGACCAGCGGCCAGGCGGGATCGCTCGTCACGTGGACGCTCATCGGCGCAGTCGCCGGTGGACTGATCTTCGGCACGTTGAGCGATCGTCTGGGCCGTATTCGTGTTCTGAGCTGGACGATCTTGTTGTTCGCTGTCGCAACTGGCCTCTGCGGCCTCGCGCGCGGCTACTGGGATTTACTGGCGTATCGCACAGTCGCCGGACTGGGACTTGGCGGGGAATTCGGCATCGGAATGGCGCTGGCGGCCGAATCGTGGCCGGCAGAGCAGCGCGCGCGAGTCTCCTCGTATGTGGGCATTGGATGGCAGATCGGCGTGCTGGCGGCTGCGTTTGCCACTCCAGTCCTGCTGCCCGCGATCGGCTGGCGCGGGATGTTTTTTGTCGGTCTGCTGCCGGCGGTCGCGTCGTACGTCATTCGACGATTGACCGCGGAGCCCGCCGTGTTCCTTCGGCACCACGCGGCACGGCTACGGCAAGGCTCGCGGCTCGGGCTGCTCGTACACGATCGGCGGACGATCAAGATCAGCGCGGGCATTCTCGTCCTCTGCTCTGTGCAGAACTTCGGCTACTACGGCGTGATGATTTGGATGCCGACGTATCTGTCAACGAGATTCGGCTACACGTTGACGAGATCAGCGGCGTGGACCGCGGCGACAGTCGCCGGAATGATTGTCGGCATCTGGCTTTTCGGACAGCTTGCGGACCGATTCGGACGCCGGCCGATCTTTCTCCTGTATCAGCTCGGGGCGGCATCCATGGTCTATCTGTATGCCCAATTGACCGCGGCGGAGGCGCTCTTGTTCGGTGGCACGGTGATGGGTCTCTTCGTGAACGGCATGATCGGCGGATATGGGGCGCTGATTTCGGAATGTTATCCAACCGAGCTGCGGGCCACAGCGCAGAACGTTCTCTTCAATCTCGGCCGCGCCGTTGGCGGGCTCGGACCGCTCGTCGTGGGCGCTCTCGCGGCACGCTATTCCTTCAGCGTGGCAATCGCGCTTCTGGCGGCGATTTACGTGGTGGACATCGTCACGACGATCTTTCTCATCCCGGAGCTCAAAGGGGCGCCGCTTGACTGAACGTCAGGACCGCCGCTTTACATGACCAACCTCACGCTGAGCCTCACCAACGCCGCATCGTCGCTCTTCGCGGCGCTTCGCGAGAGGACCGGCGACGGCGTGGGTATTTCGCGAGACAGCTATGGAAGCGGCGAAACGGCAGCCGTCGACGTGTTCAGTCACTTCGCGCGCGGTGAAGGGCTCCACACGGAGTGCGATGCTGGTGGCAACCTCATCGTCTGCGCAGATCCCGAGTCAGCGTCGCGCAAATCGATTGTGATTGGCTCGCACCTGGACTCGGTGCCGCAGGGCGGCAACTTCGACGGAGCCGCGGGCATTGTGGCAGGACTTCTCTGCCTGATCCGGTTCCGGGAAGAACGAGTCCCGCCGCCGTGCCCGATCAAGGTGCTCGGGTTGCGCGGCGAGGAGAGCGCGTGGTTTGGCAAAGCCCACATCGGTGCCAACGCGCTCTTCGGAACGTTGTCTCCTGCCGATCTGCTGCTGCGGAAGCGGGAATCGAGCATCACTCTTCGCGAGTGCATGGCGGGCGTGGGCGCCGATGTCGACGGCATTGCCGCGAGCCGACCGTTGCTCGATCCATCCTCCGTTGCCAGCTATCTGGAGCTCCATATCGAGCAGGGCGCGGTCATGGTCAGTCGAGGCTTTGCTACCGCGGTCGTGCCCGCCATTCGCGGCAACGTCAGGCACAATCGCATTCGATGTGTCGGTGAAGCGGCTCATTCCGGAGCGACGCCACGATGGCTTCGTCGCGATGCCGTGTTTGCGGTGGCCGATCTGCTGATGCGGCTCGACGAGCACTGGCGCGTGCTTCTCGAGCGCGGGCTGGATCTCGTGGTGACGGCCGGCATCATCAGCACTCATCCCGACGAGCATGCTGTGTCGCGGGTGCCGGGTGAGGCGACGTTCAGTCTCGAGATCCGGAGCCAGAGCCAGGACACGCTGGAGGCGTTTCACCGGCTGATCCAGACCGAATGCAGGGTCGTCGAAGACGCGCGCAAGGTGAAGTTCCTGTTCGATCGGCGAATCGATTCCGCGCCGGCCAGGATGAACGAGCGCATCGTGGCAACGCTGCTCGAGTGCTCGCGGTGGCTGGGCCTGCCTGCCGAGCTCGTCCCGAGCGGGCCCGGACACGATGCATCGCTGTTTGCCAACAACGGGATTCCGAGTGGGATGCTCTTCGTGCGCAACGACGGCGGGTCTCACAACCCGCGCGAGAGTATGGCGCTCGAGGATTTCATGGCCGGCGTCGAGCTGCTGTTTCACGCGTGCAAGGAGCCGCGCTGGCTTTTTTGATTGCAGACGGCGGGGCTAAAGCCCCGCCACTCCACACGATCAATGACGGCGGGGCTAAAGCTTTGATTGCGGACGGCGGGGCTTTAGCCCCGCCTGCGGTTCGGCCGCCGTTCACGTCACCGGTCGACCGTCTCGCGCCACAACAGTGCCGTTCTTGAACACGTACGACCGCTCTGCCTGGTGCAGCAGCGCTTCGGGCGCAGATGCCGCGTCGAACAGAATCAGGTCGGCGCGTGCGCCTTCACGCACGCCATGATCCTTCAGACCCAACGCTCGGGCAGGACAGGTGGTGATCAGGTCGAACACTTCTTCAAGTCCCTCGTTGGATGAGATGCCCATCGCCCGGTAATAGAGCGCGGCCTGTTCGACGAGATCCGCGTTGCCTCCGCGCGTCCACGTGTCGCGCACGTTGTCGTTGATGAGCGACACGAGAATGCCTTTCGACCGCGGAATCTGAATCCGCTCTTCGAGCGATCGATTTGGCGTGCAGGCGAGATGAATGCCGACCTCACGCATTTCGTCGAGGACCGGCAGCACTTTCACGCGCGGCTGAAAGCCCAGAGAAAACGAGTGACTCGCCGTCACCCGCTGCTGGAGCCCGTACTTGCGTGTTTTCGCCACCATGATCGGATGGGAGAACATGCGCTCGTCCCGCGCCTGGTCGACGTGGATGTCGACAAACGCGCCGTACTCTTTGGCCAGCCGGAAAACGAGATCGATGTAGTCGTCTGCGCGGGCCGGGTCGACCTCCGGCACACCGCCGACACCGTCGCA
>DASPWV010000729.1:0-5735 GCA_035637635.1 Vicinamibacterales bacterium
TTCAGGCCCGCCGATTGCCCGGCCGTTGCGCGCGCCGGCGCAACGATCGCGCGCGATCACCGTGTCAGTTGCCTCGAGCCTCACCGACGTATTGGCCGATCTCGGCCACCGATACGAAGCATCGACTGGCGTGCACGTACGCGTCAATGCCGGTGCGTCGAGCTCGCTCGCCCGGCAGATCGTGGAAGGCGCACCGGTGGATCTGTTCATCAGCGCGGACCAGGCCCAGATGGACGTCGTCGCAAAGGCGGGGCGCCTGGTGTCCGGATCGAGGACCTCATTGCTATCGAATCGGCTGGTCATCGTCGTGCCTCGAGCGTCCACGATGCGATGCCAGGAAGTGGAGGTCACTGGTCCCGCTGATTTGGCAAACCCCGCCGTTCGACGCATTGCGATGGGGCAGCCGGAGAGCGTGCCGGCGGGCGTTTACGGGCGACACTGGCTTCAGAATCTCGGACTGTGGAATAGCGTGCAACCGAAGGTCGTGCCGTTGCCGACCGTTCGTGCCGCGCTGGCAGCGGTTGTGGAAGGCCGCGCCGACGCCGCCATCGTGTATGCGACCGACGCGCGAACCAGCGGCGGTGTCGTCGTCGTGCACGAAGCCCAGGGTCGCGACGTGCCGCTCATCACCTATCCTGCCGCCGTTGTCGCAGGCGCTCGAGAAGCCGACGCCGCTCAGTTTCTGACGTACCTTCAGTCGGACGAGGCGCGTGGCGTGTTTACCGCTGCAGGATTCAGCGTTCGCGACGTCAGTCGCCGCTGATTTCCGATTCGCGTGCGCCGATGTCGCCCGACGTTCTCAGCATCGCCGGATTTACCGCATTGATGGCGGCATCAGCGACCGTCGTGGCGCTGCCACCGGGCGTGGCGCTGGGCTGGATTCTGGCTCGGCGCGTGTTTCCCGCGCGATCGCTCGTCGAAACGCTGGTGTCACTGCCACTCGTGTTGCCGCCAGTAGCCACCGGGCTGCTGCTTCTGTGGTTCTTCGGGCGACGCAGCGTTGTCGGGCGTGCGCTCGATCGGGCGGGAATTGAAATCGTTTTCACCTGGAAGGCCGTCGTGATCGCGATGGCCGTCATGAGTCTTCCCATCATCGTCTTGACGGCTCGTGCGGGTTTCGAGCAGTTGAATCCGCGGTTCGAGCAGATGGCGTCGAGCTTGGGCGCGCGTCCGCTCCGAATCTTTTTCACCATCACGTTGCCGCTTGCCGGCCGCAGCGTCATCGCAGCGGCGCTGCTCGGCTTTGCGCGATCGCTTGGCGAGTTTGGCGCGACGATCATCGTTGCCGGAGGCATTCCCGGCGCGACGCAGACGCTCTCGACGGCGATCTTCAACTTCGCCGAGCTCGGCCGCGACCGGGACGCCATGCAGTTCATCTTCGTGGCGGCGACGCTCGCGTTTGCCGCGATGCTCGCGTCCAATCTGCTCGTGCGCCGACGCCACGCGTGATTGACCTCCTCTTCGAGATCACGGCGACGCAGGGCGAGTTTTCCCTGGATGTCGGCGAACGTTCACGCGTCGAAGTGCTCGGGCTTTTTGGCCCGTCCGGGGCCGGCAAGACGACGATCCTCGAGTTGATTGCGGGACTCAGAACCCCGACCGGCGGCGCGATCGCGATTGCTCATCGTCCGCTCTTCGATTCGGCGCGAGGCATCAATCTGCCGCCGCGCCGGCGCCGCATCGGTTACGTCCCTCAGGATGTGTTGCTCTTCCCCCATTTGGATGTGCGAGGAAATCTGCTGTATGGCGTGCCATCGGCTGCGGGCCAGGGTGTTACCAGCTTGGCTAAAGCCCCGCCACTACATGGCGTCGCGGCGATGCTGGAGATCGAAGCGTTGCTCGATCGACGCGTACACAACCTTTCAGGGGGCGAGCGCCAGCGCGTCGCCATCGGACGCGCGCTGATGACGGCGCCGATGCTTCTCCTCCTCGACGAGCCCCTGGCGGCGGTCGATCGTGCGCGCCGCGAGCGCATCCTTCCCTACCTGCTGCGGATTCGGCGCGAACTGCATGTGCCGCTGATCTATGTCACGCATGATGCGAGCGAGCTTGCCGAAATCGCAGACCGCGTGCTCGTCGTTGGCGAAGGACGCGTAGTCGGGGCGGGCCCGCCCGCGGAGGTCTTACACACGCACTGATTCGATAAAGGCGGCGGAGGCGCCGACCCAGCGCAGTCCCTTGTTGTGATCGACGCCCATCATTTGGCCTCGTCCCATGCGAATCAGCGCAAGCACGGGACGCAGTCGATCCGTCCAGATGTACATCAATCGAATTTCCGCTTGCGTCAGGCCATGAGGCGTGTCGATGACGGGCTCGAACGAGATGCGCTCCTGAAGGATGTAGCGATCGCGCTCGCTCGGCGGGATCACTTGCAACTGTTCACCGCTCGGCGCGAACACGATGCCGCCGCCGGCAAACGAAAAGAGCGGCTTCAACACGAGCTGCGCGCGATCGAGCGGCAGCGCGTCGACTTCGTGCAGGAACCACGTGCGCGGAACGGCCGGATGTCTCAGCCTGGGTATCGAGAATTTGCTGATTCGGAAGTACCACGCGGGATGGCCGGCCCACTCTACGTCGAGATCGTCGCGATAATCGAAAGGCAGAGCAATCGCTTTTCGTTCGAGCTCGTCCGGGATCACACGGTTGTAGATGCGCCGGATGCGAGTCAGCAGCCCGTCACGCCGATAGCAGAGCGTCTGCCCATCGCGTACCACCTCGCCGACATCGATTGCACGAACACCCCACAAACGTTCTGTCATCACGAAGTCGGGACGCGTTTTCTGCCGCTCCGGATCGATCTCCATGAGCACAACTTCTGAGGGGTCGTGACTGCCGACGATTGCGTCGCGCGCAATCTGCAAATACTCCTTTCGCGAAAGACCATCGAGATGGCTCTGGAGAGTTGCGGGGAGCTCGAAGACGCTTGCGTACGCATCCGCCAGCACGGGCTGGAACGCATACAGCGAGGGAAACGCCTGCAGCTCAACGAGCTTCGGCTCAATCGTTCCCTCGTCGCTCCGCGTGAGTCCGAAATCGACTTGCACGAAGATCGGCCGCTCGCCCTGATTCGGACCCTGGTAGCGATCCGGCACCGCGCGCTGAGCCGCTGAAGCAGCGTCGCCGCTCAATGCCTGGATGGTGAGCTCCTCGCCTGCGGACGATAGCCGCCGCATCAACGATGCGGGAAAAAAGCACGGTGTTTCAGAGATCGGAAACGCCACCGGTCCGGTACTCGCTTCGAGCTCGGCGAGCATCCGTTCATAGCGCTCTTCCGTCCAGGAGGCGTTGAAGGAAGCGCGAAGCGACGCGATCATGAACCTTCGATTAGAAATCTTCCATCGTGCATAATCTGTCGCCCGTCGACCCAGATGTCGAACCGAGTTCCGACGACGTCGATGTGCGTCGAGGAGTACCACTCGGCGCCCGTATGCGCCCCGTACGGGTTACCGAACGCGATGTGAATCCCTGGAAACTTCTCGTCCTGAAGGATGTTTCCGATGACACGGGAGAGCTCGATGTTGGTGCCTATCGCGAATTCGCCGACACGATCGGAGTTTTCGTCCGTATGCGTATAGCGCCAGAACGCGTCTTCGAGCTCCTTGTCGTCCGCATGCGCGTCAGTCAGCCGGTTGTCCTTGATGCGAATGGTGAGCGGCGTGTCCGCGAGGCTCCCGAAACGTTCGCAGAGATAGTCTCCAACGACCCCATCGATCACAAATGTACCGTTCATGTCGCCGGGCGTCGTGAAGATCTCGCCGCCTGGCAGATTGCCCCATTTCTCGGGACTGATGAGACCACTTGTCTTCACCCATCGATATCGTGCGTCGAGCGTGCCGATGAAATCGCTGCCGGCAGGTGTCGTAGCGCGAATCTCGCGCGCGGCGCGGACGATCTCCAGCACGCGTACGCTCAACCGGTCGACGCGTTGAAAATCCGCGCGCATGCCTTCGCGCATGATCTGCCGCGTGATGTTCACCATGTGGGCATGGCGCATATGACGCCGATTGACGATATCGGTGAGCTCCATCCGCGATTTGAGCTCGTTCGGCTGCACGTGCACGGCGAGAATGCTGACGTCGCTCAGCTCCATGTCTGCGGCAATGGGCGCAGGCAGCGCGGTCAGCGGACGGGGCGCGATGTCCTCGAGAACGAAGGCCGTGTGCCTCGCGCCGACATCCTCAATTTCGCGAATCAGGCCGGCGGCGATTTCCTCACACGCTCGGTCCGTGACGAGTGTCACGCGTTCCTGCGGCTGGACGGCGAGGCACACGCGAATGGCGTTGCGCGCGCCGGGGCTGAGCTCGCGATCGAACGTTGTCGACATCAATTGAGTCCCGCCTGTGTTTCGCTGACCATATACCGCATGACCTCTTTCAGATCGTTCGTCTTATCGAACACCTGAAGCTGTCTGTCGGCGCCCGTTCCCTCTCTCAGAATGGTCCGGACGTATTCAACCTCTTTTCGGGAGTCCAACTCGTCGAGCACGTCATCCACGAATTCGAGGTATTCGAGAATGAGCTCTCGACAGGGCAGCTCCTGCTCGCGGCCGAAATCAATCAGCATGCCTTCGATGCCGTAGCGTGACGCGCGCCACTTGTTCTCCATGATCAGGGCGCGGCTGTACATGCGAAACCCCTGGTTTCGGGAATGCAGCTTGTAGAGCTTGGCCAATGTGGCCTGAATCAGCGCCGCGAGAGCGAGCGTTTCATCCACGCGCATCGGCAGGTCGCAGATACGGACTTCGAGGGTCGCAAAAAACGGATGCGGCCGAATGTCCCACCAAATCCGCTTCGCGTTGTCGATGGAGTTGGTCTTGATCAGCAGCTTGACGAAGGCGTCGAAGTCTGCCCAGCTCGCGAAGGTGTCGGGGATGTTCGTGCGCGGAAATTTATCGAACACTTTCGTGCGGTACGACTTGAGACCCGTCTTCATGCCGAGCCAGAACGGCGAGTTCGCGGAGAGCGCGAGCAGATGCGGCAGGAAATAGCGCATCTGATTCATCAGATGAATGGCTGTCTCGCGATCCTCGATGCCGACATGAACATGCAGCCCGAAAATCAGGTTCGAGCGCGCGACGAGCTGCATGTCTTCGACGACCTGAAGGTATCGCTCGTCCGGATAGATGTCCTGCTCGCGCCAGTCGGCAAACGGGTGCGTCGCCCCCGCGGCGAGGAGGAGGCCGTGCTCGGAGGCGAGTTTGATCGTCTCGCGACGCAAATTGACAACATCCTCACGCGCTGCGCGGATGTTTCGACAAATGCCGGTGCCCACCTCGATGACGGCCTGATGCATCTCGGCCTTCACCTTTTCGTTCAGCCGGCGTTTTCCCTGTTCGATGATTTCCGTGCCGATGTGCGAGCGCAGATCGAACGTCTCGGGATTGATGGTCTGATACTCCTCCTCGATGCCGAGGCTGAAGGACGGTTTAGTCACGGTGGTTCGTTCGCGGATGTTCCGTCACGCCGGTTCCTTCGCGGTGGTGCACGGGAGATCCGTCACGACCGTTCAGAAAGGAATCGATCCCAGCGATAGCGGACTGGCTCGCGTTCCTCGGTGGCTTTCTTGACTGCGAGCGCCGCGACGGCGTCAACGATCCAATCGAAGTTCGCCTGACCGACGGAGTGCAGGTCAGCGTCGGGCGCAGGGTTCAGGAAGTCGATGGCATACGGAATGCCGTCTTCGACCGCGAATTCGACGGTGTTCAGGTCGAAGACGGCATTCCGAATGCCATCGAC
>DASPWV010000730.1:0-5907 GCA_035637635.1 Vicinamibacterales bacterium
TGCCGTTTTTGCCGTCAATAACCCGCCCGCCCTTGAGTAGGAAGTCGTATTCAACCTGGGCGCGGGCCGTCGTCGCGCACGCGAACACCAGCACGAGTAACGCTGCATATCTCATTGACTCTGCCGCTCCTCTGAAACGTCCCCGGACGTTCAAACGCATGATGGTCATCATCGAAACGCGCTCCTTGCGATGTTGTGCAGGCAATATCGCACATTGTGTCGATTTTGGGCCGCGCGTGCGCCGTCGCGTTCAGCGGCGTCCTACTCGGAGTAGACTCCACGGGCAGCACGCGCAGAAAGGGTCGATGTGGCGCTCACTTCACGGCAATTGCTCGATTCGGATGACTTCCGTCATCTTGTGAGGAGGCGATGGAGGGTCTCGCTCCTCCTCACCATCGCGCTCTTTGTCGTCTATTACGGGTACATCCTGCTCGTCGGGATGCGGCGCGACCTGCTTTCGATCCGTGTCGGCGAGGCGACGACGCTGGGGATACTTCTCGGTGCGGGCGTAATCGTGCTGGCTTGGATGCTCACGGCAACCTATGTCATTTGGGCAAACCGGCACTACGATCCCGAAGTCACGCGGCTGCTCGATCGAATCCGCCGCTGAAATCAACTCCACTCACGCATGGAAACGACACTCGGCACTCCTACTTTCTCTGCGATTGCGTTTTTCCTTCTCATCGTCGCGTTGACCCTCGCCGTCACGTACTGGGCGGCCCGGCGTACGCGTTCGACGACCGACTTCTACGCGGCCGGTCGCACCGTCAGTCCGTTGCAGAACGGTCTTGCGCTGGCCGGCGATTACATGAGCGCCGCGTCATTCCTCGGCATCGCAGGGCTTGTGGCGCTCAGCGGCTATGACGGGATGATCTACGCGACAGGCTGGCTGGTGGGATGGCCTGCGCTGATGTTCTTGATCGCCGAGCCGTTACGCAATCTCGGCAAGTTCACTTTCGCAGACGTGGTGGCGTTCCGGCTTCGGCAGACGCCCGTACGGATCGCCGCGGCCATCGGCGGGATTCTCACACTGCTGTTCTACACCATTGCTCAAATGGTCGGCGCCGGTAATCTGGTCACCTTGATGTTTGGCATCCCGTACGAATCCGCTGTCACCATCGTCGGCGTCGTGATGCTTCTCTACGTGCTGTTCGGCGGGATGATTGCGACAACCTGGGTCCAGATCATCAAGGCCGTGCTACTGCTTGGTGGCGTAACCCTTCTCACGGCTCTCGTACTCGCGCGGTTTGATTTCTCCGTCGGGCAGCTGTACGTCGCGGTGGCGGCTCGTTACGGCCAGCGGGCGCTCGAGGCGGGCGGGCTGGTCACCGATCCTGTCGATGCCGTGTCGCTCGGTCTCGCGCTCATGTTCGGACTGCTCGGCCTGCCGCACATTCTCATGCGGTTCTATACGGTACCCGATGCCAAAGCGGCGCGGACCTCCGTGCTGTATGCCACGGGCTTCATTGGGTACTTCTATTTGATCATTCCGATCGTCGGATTTGGCGCCTCGGCGCTCGTCGGCCGCGATCAGATCGTGCGAATCGATCGCGGCGGCAACATGGCGGCGCCGCTCGTCGCGGAACTCTTAGGTGGAACGCCATTTCTCGGCTTCATTGCGGCAGTCGCCTTTGCCACCATTCTCGCGGTCGTCGCGGGGCTGACGCTTGCCGGCGCGAGCGCGCTTTCACATGACGTCTTCTTGCACGTCGTGCGAAAAGGCCGGGCCACCGAATACGAACAGGTGAGAGTGGCGCGGTTCGCCACCGTCATCTTCGGCGGAGTCGCGGTGCTCCTTGGCATTTTGTTCAAAGGCCAGAACGTCGCCTTCATGGTGGGCCTCACGTTTGCCGTCGCTGCCAGTGCGAACTTCCCCCCGCTGCTGTTGTCAGTCATCTGGAGGCGCTTCAACACCACGGGTGCCGTGTGCTCGATCCTGACAGGAGCGGTGCTCTCCGTCTTGCTCATCGTACTGAGCCCGACGATCTGGGTCGACGTGCTGAAGAATCGAAGCGCCATCTTTCCGCTTCGCAACCCTGCGATCGTTTCGATGATGGCGGCCTTCGTTGCTGGCGTCATCGGATCGCTGACCACTCGAGAAGCGCGGGCGCAGGCGCTGTTCGACGATGAGAAGCTGCGCGTTTACCTCGGCGTGGGCGCCGAGTAGAAAAGGAGAACTCGCATGTTCGCGGTTGCGGGATGGTACTAGCGCGCTCAGTCGATATAGGCGATGCATTCGACCTGAAGCAACTGGCCCGCTCGCCGAAAATCGGCTGCGCCGAAACACGAGAGCGCCGGTCTTGGCTCGGGAAAGTACTCGTTGAAGACCTCGATGAGCGCCGCCTCATTCTTTGCGGGGTCTACGAGTGGCACGCGCACGCTGAGGACGTTCGCCATCGAGCTGCCTGCCTTCTCCAGGCTGCCTTTCATGCTCTCCAGCGCATCGCTGAATTGTTGGCGCACGTCGCCAGGTCCCTCGGGCCGGCGCTCGGGATACCAGCCACCGATCCCTCCGACGAACACAAGATTCTCGGCGCGAAGAAGTCCACCCACCCGCTGCTTGCCCCGTTTAGGGGCAGCCTGGCGGATGACCTTCGAGAGGTTGGCGAGCACAGAGAATACAGTCAGCATAGTCCGCCCAGAGCCTCGCTGGAATTCGACTCAATCCAAGCAAGTTCCGGATTAGAAGAGGAATTTGCCGCCCAACTCCATTCGCCGCATTGCGGCGGCGGCTGTCACCCGGCCGAAATTGGCCGTTCCCCAGACGCCGTTCGGACTGTTGAAATTCACCCGGTCGAAGAGGTTGAACACGTCTGCGCGGATTTGAAAGCGAGATCTCCCGGCGACGGGGAAGTCCTTGATCAGCGACAGATCGGTCGTGATTGTGGCAAACCCGCGCAGCAGGTTGCGCGGCGCGTTGCCATACGTGAACTGCGCCGGCAGCGCGAAGGCGGTGGAATCGATGCAGTTGACGAGCCCGGGACCGGCCGGATTCTGCTGACACGAGAGCGACGGAATCGCGCCAATCAAATCCGGTCGCTGGCTTCCGATACCGGTATTGGCGCGGTCGCCCTGAATCGTGACACCAAAGGGACGCCCGCTCTCGAGCGTGGTGATGCCGCCCACCTGCCAGCCTGAGACCGCGTACTTCAGAATGGGATTCCCGGACGTCCTGAAGAAGGGCACGTCGTAAATGTAGGTCGCGACAAAGCGATGCGGCACGTCCCAGTCTGCGCGAGCGTAGTCTCGTTCAATCTGCGTGTAAGGATCCACGCCAGGATTCTGACTCGAGCCGCCGTTCGAGTTGGTGCCGATATCTTTCGTGATCGACCACGTGTAGTGGGCATTCGCCTGCAACCCATGCGTCATGCGCTGGCGCAGAATGACGCTCACCGCGTGATAGTTCGCGTAGAGGTCATTCTGAATCGTGCGGATGACCCTGAACGACTGATTGGGACGACGGGCGTCGATTGCGCCCGGGCCTGCCGGCGGCGTGTTATTGAAGAAACTGCGATCGAGATGGATCGTATGCGAGCCGACGTACTGCAGATCGAGTGCGGTGCCGTTCAGGATTTCCCGCTGCAGGTCGAAGCTCCATTGATCCTTTCGCGCATTGGGCAGAGACCGGTTGGGCGTTGTCACGTTCGGCGGGCCGCCAGGCCCGACCTCGCCAAACGGGCTTGCCAGCGAGAGCGTTGGATTGGTCGGCAGCGACACGAATGTGAATACGGGCGCGAGGGGCGGGTTGTTGGTGAGGAACGTGAACGTGTTCATCTGGTTCGGGTTGTAGTAGATGCCGTATCCGGACCGGAAGACCGTCTTCTCCCCCAAGCGATAGGCCATCCCCACCCGTGGCGCGAAGTCCTTGTGGTTCGGATCGTGGAACTTGAACCCTTTCGCCGGCAAGCTCGTTGGGATGAGCGCGGTCTGATCGGCGTTCAGCATCGACGCGAATCCGGCGTAGGTCTGCACGGGGGTATCCAGCTCGTAGCGCAATCCCAGGTTCAATGTCAGATTGCGCGACGCCTGCCACGTGTCGTTGATGAAACTTCCGGTCCGCCAGCCACCGACATGTCCCTGGAGTTCGTCCAGCGGCGTGGTCACGTTCCTCGGCAACCCGAGGACAAGGTCGGCGACCGAATAACCGGTCATGTCGCCATTGAAGGTGAAGCTGCCGCGCGGATCGTTCGCTGCGCGACGCCCCGTTTCGAGACGACGCGCGTCGAATCCGGCGCGGATGTTGTGCGATCCACTGGTATAGGCGAGGACGTTTGCGAATTGAAACGTCTTATCGAATTGATACCAATTCGTGCCGCCGCCACCGAGTCCGCTGAAACCGGTGATCGAAAAGGTCGGGATGCCGGGATTGTTGTATCGCAGATCGCCGTCAAACCCGGGAATCCCAAGGTCTGCGCCCGCTCTGGTGAACCCGTTGATGTGGAAATAATTCAGGTTGTCGTCGTACACGCTGTGGTAACCGATCCGAAAATCGTTGAGCAGCCTGGATGTCAGGGTGTGCGTGTACGCCACCAGTGTGTTGTGATTCGTATTCGGGCCGCCGCTTCCCGCCACCGGAATCGCGCCGATGTTGGTGGTGAACTGGTCCTGCCAGTTGTAGCGAACATAGAGACGGACCTTGTTGCCGATGTTCTGATCGACGCGTGCGAGAATCTGGTTCTGGTCGTTTTTGTTGTCGCCGGTCGCCACGAGGTTGGAGGCGGTGCCGGGTCGATTCGGCATCGGATAGAGGTTGAGGATTCGTTGCGCCTGCGGTGAGATCTGCGATGCGGGAATGATGTTGCCCGGGAACGGCTGGCCGGTGAACGGGTTCCTGATGGCCGTGTTGATTTCAGAGAAGATTCCCTGTCGCATCAGTGCCGTTGGCACCGACGAGAGCGACGTCGAGGTTTCCTTCAGGCGGACGCCTTCGTACGCCATCATGTAGAAGGTCTTGTTGCGCCCGTCGTAGACCTTGGGAATGAAGACGGGCCCCTCGTTCTGGAAGCCAAACTCGTCGCGGCGACGCGGGTTTTTCGGCGTGGTGTGATCTTCGAAAAATCCACGAGAAGACAGGTCGCTGTGCTGCAAGTATTCGAAGAGGCTTCCATGGGGCTCGTTGGTGCCGCTCTTCGTCACGATGTTGACGTGTACGCCAAGGTACGAACCGTACTCCGCGGACGTGCTGCCGGTCTGCACCTGCACCTCGGTCACGGCGTCGGAGATGGGACGCATGCTGGTCGACGTCAGCAGATTTGCGGCGGTATTGATGCCGTCCATCGACAGACTGTTCTGAATGTTGCGCTGACCGGCGCCTGTAAAGCTGCTCGTGCCGGCCAGGACGCCCGGCGTCGTTCCCGCCAGACTCCATACGTTGCGGCCGCTGACCGGCAACTCCTGGACGGCCCGCTCGTTGATGCGCTCGGCGATCGTGGCGCTGTCGGTGGCGAGCATGGCCGCCGCCGCTTGCACGGTCACGGTTTCGCTCATTCCGCCGACTTGCAGCACGGTGTCGCGCCGCACGATCTGGTTCGTGGCCACTTCCACACCGGTGACCTTGACGCTCTGGAATCCTCCGAGCGATATCGTGATCTCGTATTGGCCGGGTCGCACGAACTGGATGTTGTAGTACCCCTGGTCGTTCGTCGTCGTTTCGTAGGTGTCCCGCGTCCCCGCGTTGACCGCGACGACCGTCGCGCCGGGCAGCACACCTTTGCTGGTGTCGGAGACCGTACCAACGAGCGCGGTTTGCGTGGCGAGCTGCGCCGACGCGCTGCTCGCGAGACCCACGCCAAGACAAACTGACAACAACACGCGACGGATCATGAACCCCCTCCTAAACTCAGCTCACGTCAGTCGATGTAGTGGCGCGCCTTCAGGCCCGCCTTGGGGCGCGGCGAAAGGGCACCC
>DASPWV010000731.1:0-5171 GCA_035637635.1 Vicinamibacterales bacterium
ATCCTCCAGGCGGCGAGCGGTTTAGGCATTCGCTATTACCGCGGCGGCCAGTACTTCCGCTACGACTACTCGCGCGATCTCGCGCAGCAACTGGAAGCCTTGAAGCCGCGCATTGCGACGCTGGTGGCATTGAACGAAAAGTACAAGACGGCAGTGTGCTACCACACCCACTCGGCGCCCGGGAACATCGGCGGCAACATCTGGGACTTGTGGGAAGTGATTAAGGGCTTCGATCCGCAAGTGATCGGCCTCAATTACGACATCGGCCACGCAACAGCACGCAACGGCAATGGCTGGGCGGACGGCGCACGCATCGTGATGCCCTACATCCTCGCGCTGGCAATCAAGGACGTCCAGTGGTTCCGCGATCAAAAGGGAACCTGGCGGACGGAATTCGTTCCCGTCGGTGAAGGGATGATCGACCTGAAGCGCCTCTTCGAGCTGCTCAAGGCGGCGCAGTTCAACGGACCGATCAATATCCACATCGAACACGACAATCTGCTGGGGTCAGATCTCGGCACCTGGAAGCTCGACATGTCGCGAGAGCAATTCATGGCGATCATCACGAAGGATCTGCAGGCGGTGCGCGCGCGAATGCGCGAGGCGCAGCTCTGAACCCGGCTGGCATCAGCCGGCGGGGCTGAAGCCCCGCCACTACACCAGTCGCCTACACACCTGCGTAGTGGCGGCCCTTTAGCGCCGCCGTCCGATCTAGAACAAACCCACCATGGGGCCGAGGACGACGAGCAGGCCGGTCATCGCCAGCACCCAAATCGCGCTGATCACGAGACCGGGTACAAAGAGATCCGGCATTCGATAATAGCCGTGCGTGTACGTCACGAGCGTGACGGCATCGAGTGGCAGCAGGAAGGCGCAAGATGCGGTGAACACCACCGGCAATCCGTAGAGCGCCGGATGGTGGCCGCTCGCTTTGGCCAGCAGCACGATTGGCGGAACGAGGACCGCGGTGATGACCGGATTCACGGGCAGCACTAAATGAATCGCAGCCGTGAACGCCGTGATCGCGGCAACGGCGGCCCATGGCTGCCAGTCGTGAATGCCGGACAGCGATACATCGACCAGCCATTTTGCAAAGCCGGTTTTCGCGGAGACAGCGCCCAGCGATGTCACGCCGCCAATCATCAGTAGCGCGTCCCAGCCGATGGCGCGCTCTACGTCCTTCCAGGATCGAAAGATGCCAACCCCTGGCAGGAACATGACCACCGCGCCAAGCACCGCAACGATGACCGTATCGATCTGTGGGTACCAAGATCCAAGAAGCCACAACAGCACTATCGCGCTCATGATCACGAGTACCTTGACTTCCTCTATCGTGATCGCGCCGGCCTGTTCGCGCTCGGCTTCAATGCCTCGTGCGTGACCAGCGCCTATGAGCTCGGGAGGATGCACCTTGATGACCACCCACGCGGCCGCCGGCAGAAGAATCGCGACCATCGGGATGCCGATGGCCAGCCACTGCAGAAAGGACACTCTGACGTCGGCGTTTTGCTGAATGAAAAACAAGCCCAGTATGTTCACCGAGCTGCCGGCGGGCGTACCGACGCCGCCGATGAGCGACGCGATTGGAATGCCGAGCATGACGCCGCGCGCAAACCGCGATTCGCCTGGGACGATGCGGAGCCGCTCGAACACGCCGAGGGCAAGCGTCATGAAGATCGCGCAGACCGGCACGTCCGAGACGATCGTCGAAAGTGCACCGCAACCGAGCATCAGCGCGTAGACGATCCGGCGCGGGTCGTCTCCCGCTTGCGCGAGAAGCCACAGCGCAAACCGGCGATCGAGCCCCGTAACCGTAAATGCCTGTGCGATGACGAACATGACGAGCACGAAGAAGAACACAGGACTGATGAAGCTCGTAAATGCGGCCGTCACATCGCTCACGCCCAGCAGTGGTTGCGCCACGACGACAAGGAGCGCTGTGATCGCGACCGGAACGGCTTCGCTGACCCACAGCACGAGCGCCGCGGCAAACAGGGCAACGACTCGCCATGCAGGCGGAGACAATGCGGCAGGCGTTGGGATGAGGAGAATGACTGCAGGCAGCAGGATTGCCGCCGCCAGACCGGCGGCGTTGTGAGCACTGCGCGCGGAACGCATCATCGCGTACGAGCATATCGATTGTCCGCGGGCAGTGGTAGCATCGTGCTGCTTTGATCGTGGCGCGATGCCGTCGGCGTTCGAGAAAAACCGCGGCCCTGGCCGCGTCTCTCCTGCCGCTCTGGTGCGGATGTAGTACGTATGCGTTGCCCACGCGGCCGTCTACCGTTGTCCGGGCGATGACCATGCAACTCGAGGCCGAGGCAGGCAGCGGTGATGGCCAAGTGAGATATCGCTCCCGTGCTTCCGGCGAGCAGACCGTGCATCTCGCCCCAGGCGAGCGCCGTGTTTGGGTGTTCGACATTGGTGGCCAGGAGGTGCGGTACTCTCTCTCGGTGACGTACGCCAACGGTCAGGAAGGTCCCAACGAAGTGCTCCACGTGAGCGTTGACGGTGTGAACGTCAGCACGTTTCAAAACCGCGATAGCGGCGATGCCATCGACGGCTGGAATCTGTTCGTCACCGATGCCGCCGGGGAGCCGACGCTCACAAGCGGGAGCCACACGCTCGCCCTCGATGTCAGCGGTGGTGACGGGTGCGTCGAGATCGACTTCGTGACGTTGAATCGTCGCGTCGATTTATCAGACTGACCATCCGGTTCAGCGCGATGGCATCGCCGATCACGACTCTGGCGCTTCTGCTGTTTGTGACCGGCGCCTCGTTTGCGCGCGCGCAAGAGCTGCCCCGCGGGACGATTGTCGACAGCGTCACGTGCGCGGGCGATTCCGCGCAAACATACGCGCTTTACCTGCCGTCGAACTACTCGCCCGAGCGATCCTGGAGCGTGCTGATGGCATTTCATCCGAGCGCGCGTGGGCGCTTGATGGTCGAGAAGTACCGGGCGGCCGCCGAACAGTACGGCTACATCGTCGCGGGCTCGAACAATTCACGAAACGGGTCGTGGGCCGTGTCAGCGGCAGCCGTTCGGGCGATGTCCGCGGATCTCGCACAGCGGTTTTCGATTGACGCAGACCGCGTGTACTTGACCGGCATGTCCGGCGGAGCGCGGGTGGCACTGCAAGTGGCACTCGGAACCAGCAAGATTGCAGGCGTCATCGCGTCGAGTGCCGCGTATCCCGACAGCCGGCCGCGCGCAACCCTCCCGTTCCCCGTGTTTGCGACCGCCGGGACGGAGGATTTCAACTACGTCGAGATGCGGCAGCTCGATCGCTCGCTGAAATCGCCCCATCGCCTGGCGATTTTCACCGGTGGACACACGCTGCCGCCTGACGAGGTCGCGCTCGACGCCATTGAATGGCTCGAGCTGCAAGCGATCAAATCGGGTGCGCGCGTGCGTGACGACGCATTTCTCGATCGCCATCTCGAAAAAGAGCAGCGGCTGATTGGCGCATCGACAAGCGACATCGAGACGATGCACGCACTCGAAAACGTTGTCGCAGATTTCAAGGGTTTGCGCGACGTTGCGCGGGAAGAGGCGCGCCTCGCCGACCTCTCACGCCAGCCCGAGGTGAAGAAAGCGCTCGCGCGCGAGCGATCGGACGACGAGGCCGAACTCGGGCAGCTTCGGGAGGTGTTCGATCTCGAAGCCGGCTTACAGAACGCTGACACGCGGCAAGCGACGCTCGCGCACTTGCATGCTCGCCTCGGAAGCCTCGCGCGTGCCGCGAACGCGCCGGAAAATTCGCCTGGACGCAGTCAGGCACGGCGCGTGCTTCGCGTGATTACGTCCGGTGTCGGCGAGCGGATCGAGGATCTCGAGTATCGAACGCTGTTGGAGCAATACCGTCAAGGACCAAGGTGAAAAGGTGAATGCCGCGATGAATGCGCCCATTGTTGCGGTGCCGGAGGCTTTCAACGTTGCATCGCATTTCGTCGACCGCAACGTTCTCGAGGGCGGCGGCGCATGCGTGGCTATCGAGTGCGGCGAGGCCCGAATCACCTATGCGCAACTGCTCGAACGAGTGAACCGGTTTGCCAACGCGCTTCGCAGTCGCCTGGACGTCCGGCCCGAAGAGCGCGTGGTCATGGTCGCGCTCGATGGCCCCGAGTTCGTCTACAGCTTCTTCGGCACCATCAAGTGCGGAGCCGTCGCTGTTCCCGTCAACACGCTTTGGAAGCCGGCAGATTACGAATACGTTCTGGAGGATTCGCGTGCGCGCGTGCTCGTCGTCAGCGAGGCGCTGCTGCCGAAGATTGCAGCCATTCCTTCCGAGCGGCTCCACCATCTGCGTCACATCGTCGTCATTGGCAACAAGACGGCGGGCACAGAGTCTTTTGACGACCTTCTGCAGGACGCCGACGCTGATTTTCAGCCCGCACGGACCTGCAAAGACGATTCGGCGTTCTGGATGTACTCGTCCGGCAGCACAGGTCTGCCCAAGGGATGTGTTCACCGCCATGAGGCGATGGTGGTGACGGCGGAGCTCTTTGCGAAAGGGATATTGGGCATCAACCAGCGCGATCGCTGCTTCAGCGTGGCGAAGCTGTTTTTCGCGTATGGTCTCGGCAACGGAATGTATTTTCCGTTTTCGGTTGGCGCGACAACGATTCTTTTTCCAGGGCAGCCCTCAGCGGCAAACGTGTACAGCGTCATCGAAGCGCATCGGCCGACACTGCTGTTCTCGGTTCCGACAGGCTACGGAATGCTGCTGGCCTATCGGCGCGACACGGGTGAGGAGTTCGATCTTTCGAGCGTGAGGCTGGCCATTTCCGCCGGCGAAGCGCTGCCGGCGGCGCTCTACGAGCGCTTCAAAGACCGATTCGGGATCGACATCCTCGACGGTATCGGGTCGACGGAAGCCCTGCACATGTTCATCGCCAATCGCCCCGACGCGATTCAACCGGGCTCGAGCGGCCTGGTGATTCCCGGTTACGAAGCGAAGATCGTCGACGAGAACGACAGACCGGTCGCGACCGGCGAAATTGGCAATCTGCTGGTGAAAGGCAACTCCACGTGCACGGCGTACTGGAACAAGCACGAGAAGACGCGCGCGACGATTCAGGGGTACTGGATCCGGACGGGGGACAAGTACTCGCAGGATGCAGACGGCTTCTTCTGGTACGCGGGACGGACCGACGACATGCTGAAGGTC
>DASPWV010000732.1:0-2991 GCA_035637635.1 Vicinamibacterales bacterium
GCGACGCTGCCGTCGACGCGGTCGAACGCTTTCATTTCGTCGAATACGGAATCATCGCGTTCCTCTTTTATCGCGCGTGGCGGTACGTGGGTGACGCATCGCTGCTGATCCTGCCGCTGCTTGCGGGGTTTCTCGTCGGCACATGCGAGGAGTGGCTGCAGTGGTATGTGCCGTCGCGAGTTGGCGAGCTTCGAGACGTCCTGTTGAACATGTGGGCCGTAATGTGCGGGCTCATGTTCAGCGCCGCCCTGGACCCTCCCGATCGTCTCGAATTGTCGCTGCGGCACGAGTCGTGGACTCGGATCAAGCGCGTTGCAGCCGCGACGATCCTGGTGTTGGGGCTGTTCCTGACGTCGGTTCACATTGGATATGTGATCGATGACGCGTCGACGGGAGCGTTTCGATCGACGTACACAGGCGAACGCCTCGATCGACTTTCGGCTGACCGCGCGCGCCGCTGGCGTACCGAGCCGCCTCTCACCTGGTCACGATTTTCGCGCGAGGATCAGTACCTCAGCGAAGGGGTTACACACGTCCGCGCACGCAATCGATGCTGGGATGAACAGAACGTTTCGTGTGCGTGGCACGAGAACCTGATTCTCGAACGCTACTTCACTCCCGTGCTCGACACGCCATCCTACATTTCCCCGACCGGTCACAGGTGGGCGCCTGAACAGCGCGCCGACGCGGCCGTTCGCGCTGCAGCCGACACGCGTCCCTTCATCAGTGACGCTGACGAGACTCCGATTTTTCCGTGGCCAAAAACTGTCTTCTGGTCGGCACTCGGAATGGTCATCGCAGCGCTGTTGCTGCCGCTTCGTTAGATCGGCGCCCGCGGCACCCGTCGTTGAGCGCATGTCGCGGGGCAACAGCCGAGCCAGTTTCCAACTGAGTCGCGGCTTCGCGTCCCGGGAGGCATGGGCGTTGCACCGAACGCTCGAATGCAGCTCATCGCATTGCTTCTCTCGGCGTTGCTGCTCTCGGCGCAATCGGCGCCCACTCTCAAGGCGGGCACGATCACTCCGGCTGACGTCGCGCTGGCGGTTTCGCGCATTCCGCGGTTCCCGCCGGACAAGTTTGCGTCGCTGCCGCCCAGCGTGCGCGAAGTCTTTGCAGAGATGAATTGTCAGGTGCCGCAGACAACGGTCACCGGAGCGCCAATGAACGTCGGATCAGGCGAGTTCGCCGCAAAAGGTCAGCGCGACTGGGGTGCGCTTTGCTCGAACGGCACCACCAGCGAAATTCGCGTCGTCTGGGGCGGCGCTCGGCGCTGCGAAGATCGGCTCGCCTCGCGGCAGGATTCGGACACCCTGGTGGCTGTTGCGCCAGGACAGTTTGGATACAGCCGCAGTCTGGCGCCTGTCACGCTCGAGCAGATCACTCGCTATCTCGTGCGCTTCAGGACGACGTTGTCAGAGGAGCCGGCGCACGACGCGATAGAAGACACGATCGATCGCGCTGGGTTCGTGCACTACTGCGCTGGTGGACACTGGCAGACGATTCCGTGACGCCGGCCGCAGATGAATGCAGATAAAGCCGCAGATGGACGCAGATAGACGCAGATAACTGGATAAACCACAGGTAAATTACTTGTCTGCGTCATCTGTGCCTATCTGCGTTCATCTGTGCCTTCATCGGTGTCCATCTGCGGTTTATCTGCGGCCATCTGTGGCTTATCCGTGTCCATCTGCGTCAGCGTCAGCGCACGATCAAACGCTTCGTCGTCGTTTGAGATCCGCACGCCTCGAACCAATCGATGCCTTCGCTCACCAGATCGAATTTGAGGCCGTAGCGGCCCGGCTGCTCAGGCGCCGGCACGTCGATTCGAACGGCCGCTTCGCCGCCGCCGGGAATCGCGTGCGGCAGCCAGGCGCGCGCGTAGTCGCGATTCAACAACGTTCCGCCCTCATCGAGCAGTTGCGCTCCCAGCCTGACCAGACGCCTGCCGTAACTTGCCTGGGCCGGGAAGGGGCGAGTCGACAGATTCTGGACGCGCGTGGACACCACGAGAGACTTCGCGGGCCTTGCGATTAACGGCAATCCCGGCAGCCAGGTCCGCACGTCGATGTGCGCGCGCGGCGTGGCGCCTGGAATGGCGTTCCCGAGATTGTTGTCGTCCCAGATCTCGCGTCGAATCCGGTCGAACTCCGGCGTGCCAGGGACGAAGCGCCTCGAGAAGGAGTCCTCGGGGTGGTCCGTGATCTCCCAGGAGAGGCGATCCGCACCAACCTCTCGCGCGAGCTGTCGCGCGCGATCCATTTCGGGATCGCTGTCATTCCAGCGAAAGAGGATGTAGCGCCAATTGAGCTGCGGCAGGTCGCGTCCGGTTTTCTGCTTTTCTTCCGCCATCACACGCAGCGTGGCAAGCGCCAGATCGAATTTGCCGCGCTGTCGATACCGCGCGTATGTCTCCTGTGACGCGCCATCAATCGAGAAGGTCACTTCATCGATGCCTGAATGGACAAGCCGCCGCGCCTTCTCCTCGTTCAACGCGAGGCCATTGGTGCTCGTGTAGAGATAGATGTGCGGAAATTTCGTTTTGATGTACTCGCACATCTCGACCGCGCGTTTGTGCAGGAACGCCTCGCCGTAGTTGAAGAAGTCGATGCGAACGAGCGAAGCCCCGGCTTCGTCGATGACCCTGGTGAACAGATCCCAATTGAGCATGCCGGCCTGACGCGTGCGCGTGATCCCGGTTTCGGGCGCACAGCACGCCTGAAAGCACGAGATGTTGCACGCGGCCGTGCACTCGATGTACAGCCGCGTCGGCAGCGCGCCGGCATTGACCTCGCGCACCGGCGGCGCTTCCTCCGGTTGCAGCGGCAGCTTGAGCGGGCAGTCGCCGCAGAAGGTCGAGCCGCCCCTGTTGAGGTCCTGTCTCAACGCAACTACCGGCGGTCCGTGCCAGATTGCGTTCAAGGTCTGGTGCCGCACGTCTCCAAGCACACGTTTCGCGTACGTGTCCGCGCAGCCGCAGACTACGCGGCCGTC
>DASPWV010000733.1:0-2818 GCA_035637635.1 Vicinamibacterales bacterium
GCCGGCACAATCGACGGATGCGCGCGCGTAGGCGCGCAGAGTGCTGAAGTGACCACGGTCATTGTGGTTTCTCGGACAGACTCCTAGACGCCATCTCACGCATCGAATGCGACCCGGGAGCCCTCGTGAGCCGCGGCTTTAAATTGTCGACGACGGCTCCGGTTCTGCGCCTCTACGTCATATGGGTGATTTCCGTTGCGTGAAGAACGTCTCCTCAGCCTTGGCGTCGAGTGCTACGCCGGCCATCGCGGCGAGCAGACTCCACGCACGCTGATCCTCGCTGACCGGCGCATCGCCGTTGCGGAAGTGCTCGACGCGTGGCTGGCACCCGACTACCGGTACTTCAAGCTGAAAGGTGCAGACGGCGACACGTATCTCGTCCGCCACGACGAGCGATCCAACACCTGGGAGTTGACGATGTTCCGAGCGGAACGCGTTGACGGATCATGAGGACAACGTCAGTGCCGGCCTGGCTGCGGCACCAGGTCGATCGATGGGCCGAAGCGTCGCTAGAAACGAAGTGATCACTTCGAGATCTTGAGCGCTGCGGCCACCAGGGCCTTGGCCCACTGAGGCGTTTTGGACAACTCGACCATCTCCAGGATCTTCCCCTTCGCAAGGTGAAGAATGAGGATTGGCTGGGGAGCGCGTCCGGCATGCGGGTCGGCGTCAAAGCTGTTGTCGAAGACCCGAAGCTCTGTGAGTCGCGGCATCAACTCAATCAGATTGATTCGACTCCGATCGTAGCGCTCCCGAATCTTTTCTTCTGGAATGTCGTGTCCGCCTCGAGCCACCCTGGATCGAACCCGCGCCATGTGCAGTTCGGGACTGCTCAATGCCACGAACCACATGCGCACTTCGATTCCAGCTGCCAACGCTTCGTGCAGAAGAGCGCGGATGGTGTGCCCGCCAAGCGTCGTTTCGAACGCGAAGTCCAGGCGTTCGGCGATCGCTCGTTCCAGGAGGCGTTTCCCTTCATGCCAGGCGACGCTGTTGGCTTCTGCGGTCGAAATATCAGGATTGGCGGCCAGAATTCGGGCGGTCGCTTCGTCAGGATTGAAGTAGTCTGCGCCGGCCTGCCGAAACATCGCGCCGGCGACGCTGCTCTTGCCCGCACCGTTGGTTCCAGCGAGCACGTAGATGCATGGATGACGCCTCGAACTAGCCACGCGAGCGCGCCGCAGCGACCGCAGCCTTGCCCAAACGCTTTCCAGACGCGGCGAACGCCGCCTTCATTCCGCGACGCGCCTTGGATGTTTGCATCCGCGCAAGGAGCGCATCGAATTCGCGGCTGAGCGTATCGAGCTTGGTCTCGGCTGCGCCCGATAGCGCGTTGAAGTTCTCGACGGAAATCAGGACGGCCTTGGGCGCATCGTGCTTCGTGATCACAACGGCCCCGCCTTGAATGGCCATCTCCAAGACGCGCCCGAACCCACTCTTCGCCTCGCTGGCTGTCACTGAAGACGGTTCAAGTGTCTCGCCGCGGCTGTTTCGGAACGTGGCGACCCGACTAGGCCTGCGTCGCGGTCGGACGGCAGACGGGCCTGACTCCGAGTCCGCTTTCGCGATCTGCGCCTTCATGTGTCTATTTTGTCCAATATGTACCAAACAGTCAAATACGCGGATGGCTTGCTCGCTGCAAAGCTGCACGGAGAGCACAGGCTGCGCCGTTTTCGGCGCTCCGGGGCCGACAGAGAGATTCTGGCAATTCGTCAGCTCACCGGGATCGCGACCATGCGACGGTCAGCGGTGGGAACCGCGAGCGTTACCGTGCGTACACCCGCCATCGCCCGCAGCGCAGCAGCGGTGAGCGTCGCCGGCGTTGCGCCAGTAACTCGCAAGTGCACGACAGCATCGTGCGGCGTCGAGTCGATGGCAGCCGCCACGCGGGCGTGCACCTCCATCGGATCCGCGTCGTCGAAGTGCAGGGTTCGCGCCACCATTGGCCTGGCAGGTAATGGCCGGAACTCGAACGAACCGAGACCGGATTGTGTCAATTGCAGGACGACGAATCCTTTTGTCTCGGGTGCTTCGGCGAATGACGTGCGCTCGACCGAGCCCGCGTAAATGACAGGAGGCCTGCCCGGCGGCCGCAAGACCTGGTGGCGATGAATATGTCCGCTCAAGACGACCGCCGCGTCTCTGGGCAGGTCGGCGGTGCGGATGACGTCGGCGCCGAAGCGGAAGGTGAAGTTGCCAGGACCACAGGTTGCACCCTCGACACAGTGATGAAGGCACAGCACGCGCACATCCCCTGTAGTGTTCTGGCGACTCGCAGCAGCGAGTATCTGCGGTAACCGACGGCGAATATCGTGCGCGTACGGGAACCCGATGAACGCCACGCGGACTCCGCCTGCGTCGACCATGATGCTGCGCGGCCTGTCGAACACATGCAGGCCTCATGGATCGCAAGCAACGGATAGGGGATGCGGCCACGTTCGTGGTTGCCAGGCACGAGCGGGACCGGCACTCCAGACGAGGCAAGACGCTTGAGGGGGGCGAGCGCTGTCTCGGCCAGCCACGCAGGCACACGGCTTCGGTACAACAGGTCGCCTCCGTGGACCACCACATCCACCTCGCCAGTGCGGGCGGGCTCCAGTGCGCGCTCGAAATTTTGAAAGAAGTCATCGCCGCGGCGATGCCGGACGACACGCGGCCGTGCCGGCCAATCCAAACCGATGTGCGTGTCTGACACGAACAACACACGCATGTCACACCCACCAGAGTGCGGTGGCGAGTCGAGCATCGGCGAGCGCTGGTCCGCTGCCGAAGCGCAGCGCCACAGGAGTTCCAGCCGCGGCCAGACGTTTGAGCTCAG
>DASPWV010000734.1:0-1934 GCA_035637635.1 Vicinamibacterales bacterium
ATCGAACGGCGGCTCGTACGGATCGCGCATCCGCCCGCCTTCGAATCCTCCGTCCACCGCGAGCTTGACACCGGTGAGTCTGAGCCAGTCGTCGCCTTCATCCAGCTCGATGTGAGAGTCATCGATCGCGCGGCCAATGACTTCAGGGGTGTTGCCAGGCCGCAGCAACGCATGCACGCGCATGCGAAGCTTGTCGCGCCGGCGCAATTCCTGAAGCAGGCGGTATTCGTCGACGGAAATTCCGGGGTGACGGACGGTCGTCGAGCCCGCCCGGTGCAGCTTCTCGTACTCGGCGGCGCGATCTGCAAGCCGCGCGTCGAGCGATGGCGGTGGGAGGCGCGGCAGCGAAACCAGATCCGTTGCGCGATCGACGAGCTCGCCGTTCAACCTCCCGTCCGGATAGCGGGAGAGACGCCCGCCTTCGGGTTCGCTTGTCTCGGGTGTGATGCGCCACTTTGTCAGCGCGGCGCTGTTGAGGATGTACTCATGACCGCCTCGAACGAGCACGACAGGCGTTGATGGCGCGACTGTATCCAAATCGTCACGCAGCGGCAGACGCTGTTCGCGAAGCTGCGCCTCATGCCAGTCGCTGTTGGAGACGATAATTTGGCCAGGCATCGCCGCCTTGACCTGTGCCGCGACAGCAGCGAGCACGTCCGCAACTGACGTCGCGCGAGACAAGTCGACGCCCGGTCCGCCGCCCGCATCATGCAGATGGTTGTCCATCAAGCCGGGCACGACGGTCCGGCCGTTCAGGTCGATCAGCTTCGTGGCCGGCGCCGCGAGTCGACGAACTTCGTCGGTGCTGCCAACGGCAAGGAAGCGGTCTTCGGCGATGGCAACGGCTTGCGCAACGCGAAACCGTGCGTCGACGGTGATCACGTTGCCGTTGTAAAGGATGAGTGTCGGCGGGATGGCCGCTCCCTGGCCGACCATCGCCAGACCGGCGAGTGCCGCGAGTAGGCGCAGCGCCATGATTTTCGGAAGCATAGCAGCCGTGGTGGAACTCTTCACCGCCTGCCACGCCGGTGGCAGTTTTGCCACGGGCTAATAGAATATCTATATGCACGTGCGCGTTACGGGTTTATCGCTCGCCCTGGTGGCCGTCCTTACGGCGGCCGCTCCGGCCGCCGCACAATCAGGTCCCTCCAGCTGCTCGACGACAGGTCAGAACACCTACGTGCGCGACGTGATGAACGACCTGTATCTCTGGTACCGCTTCATGCCGAACGTCAACCCCGCGCGGTACGAATCGCCGGAGGCGTACCTCGAGGCCGTTCGGTACCGGCCGCTCGACACGAGCTTCAGCTACATCACCTCGCGGGCATCGAATGACGCGTTCTTCTCCGAGAGTCAGTTCATCGGGATCGGCCTGTCGACAACGACTACCGAGACGGAAATGCGCGTGCTGCAGGTTTTCGAGGACAGTCCCGCGTCAGAAGGCGGAGTGGCGCGTGGCGACCGAATCCTCGAGATCAACGGACGCAGCGTGAGCAGCCTGATCGAATCGGGGCAGACCGGCGATGCGTTCGGTCCAAGCGACATCGGGTTCGAGGTCAACCTCCTGTTTCGATCGACCAGCGGCGAAGAGCACCGGGCGAAGATGACCAAGCGCCTCGTCACGATCCCGACGGTCTCGTTGACGCGCCTGTTCAGGGTGGATGGCCGAACTGCCGGGTACATCTTTTTCCGAAACTTCGTGCGACCGTCGTTTGACGCGCTGGATTCGGCGTTTGCGGCTCTCAAGGAAGCGGGGGCGACGGAACTGATTCTGGATGTGCGCTACAACGGCGGAGGCCTCGTCGACGTCGCCGTTCATCTCGCCAGTTTGATCGGCGGCTCCCTGACACGCGATCAGGTGTTCGCGGAGTTCCGCCACAACGATCGAAACACGCGCTACAACGAGAAGCTTCGCTTCGAGAACCCGGACCGGG
>DASPWV010000735.1:0-1568 GCA_035637635.1 Vicinamibacterales bacterium
GTTCCGCGAGATCGCTCGACAACGCTCCAAACCCGACGCCGGCGTCGTCTGCACGGTCGGCGTCGTCAAAGCGGAACCGGGGATCGTCACGGCCGTGCCCGGCGTCTGTGAGATCTCACTCGACCAGCGCGCCCTCGATCCAGCGGTCCTGGCAGAGATGCTTGCCGACGCGCGTGCCGCCGCGTGGACAGCGGCGTCTGAGAACAACGTGACGGTCGAGTGGCGCAAGATCTGGCGCATAGAGCCGCGGCCATTCGATTCGGAACTGATCGAGCTTTGCGCCGAGTCGGCCCGCGAAGTCACCGGGGACGCCCCGCGATTGCCCTCCGGTCCGCTACACGACGCGGCAGAAATGGTGCCGCACATGCCCGTCGTGATGATGTTCGCGTATTCGTCGAACGGACTATCGCACTGTAAAGAAGAGGACACGCCCGAGCCGTACCTGGAGCAGACCATCGAGGCATTTCTACGGCTCGTACAAAAAACAGTCGCTCATGTCAGCGGGAGATAATTGGCGCGGGTGCCCATGCCGCAGTCGAGACCTCCATTTCGTGACGTGAGCGTCGGCAATTTGCTGGCGCACCTGGCGCAGTTGCTGCCGGACCGTCCGGCCTTGCTGTACGAGAACGATCCTCGTTACACCTTCGCTCAGCTCGAAGCCGAAGCGCGCCTGGTCGCGCGAGGGCTCATCGCACATGGTGTGGCTCCGCGGGAGCGCGTGGTCGTTTGGGCGACGAATGTCCCCGAATGGATTGTGCTGCAATTCGCGCTTGCCAAGATTGGTGCCATTCTGGTGACCGCCAATACGGCGCTGCGCGCGAAAGACATCGAGTATCTCCTGCGCCAGAGCGAAGCGGCCACGCTCGTCACCATCAGCGGCTTTCGCGACGTGGATTACATCTCGGCTCTCGATGAAATCGGCGCGACGCGAGCGGCGATTCCTGGATTGCAGCGTCTCTTCTTCATCCGACGCAACCGAGAATCGTTGCCGAACGCGTTCACGCCGTACGAAGCGCTGCGTGTCGACGCCGAAGACGTCGCAGCGGCGACGCTGGATGCGCACACGGCGGCGGTTGGTGTGGACGACGTGATCAACATGCAGTACACGTCGGGCACGACCGGTTTTCCTAAAGGCGTCATGTTGTCCAGCCGCAACATTGTCAACAACGGACACGCGCTCGGTCAGGCGCTCGCGTACACGCCCGAGGACCGGCTGTGCCTGTGTGTGCCGCTCTTCCACTGCTTCGGCTGCGTTATCGGTGTGCTCGGCGCATTCACTCATGGCGCATCTCTGTGCCCGATCGAGTCGTTCGATCCGGGCAGCGTGCTGGCCACCGTCGAGCGGGAGCGCTGCACGGCGCTCTACGGTGTGCCGACGATGTTTCTCGCGGAGTTGGAGCACCCGGAATTCGCCCGATTCGACCTCAGCTCGTTGAGGACGGGCATCATGGCCGGCGCGCTCTGTCCGGAGCCTCTGATGCGTCGGGTGATGGCCGATATGCACCTGCGTGAAATCACCATCGCGTATGGACTGACCGAAGCATCGCCGGCCATCACGATGACACCGC
>DASPWV010000736.1:0-3722 GCA_035637635.1 Vicinamibacterales bacterium
GTCTGCCTGTTCGCGCTCTTCCTCGCGGCGCCCGCGCTGGCGCAGCGGAACCGCGACAGGGATCGCGACCGCGACGCCGACCAGGACCGCGGTCCGCGCGAGACCGAGACCTTCGATCGCACGCTCTCGCTGTCGCCAGGCGGGACGCTGCGACTGAAGACGTTCTCCGGCAAAGTCACCATCACTGCCACCTCCGGCAGTCAGGTCGTCATTCACGCCATACGGCACGCAACGGCGGATCGGCTGCGCGACATCAAGATCGACGTGCAGCAGGAAGGCAACACGATCGACGTGGACGCGAACCATCGTCTGGTCGAGCGACGCAACGACAACGTCGTCGAAACCGACTTCGACATTCAGGTGCCGGCGCAGACGAACCTGGATCTGCGCACGTTCAGTGCACCGGTCTCCGTGACCGGCCTACGCGGCGATCTCACCGTGGATGGTTTCTCGAGCGACATCCATCTCACAGACGTCGCCGGACCGCTGCGCGTGAAGACGTTCAGCGGAGAAGTTGCCGTCCAGGCAAGCAGCTGGAAGGAGGGCGACGATGTGAAGATTGACACGTTCTCGGGCGGCGTCACCCTCCGTTTGCCGGAGAACGCACGCGGTGACATTTCGTTCGATACGTTCAGCGGCCAGTTCAAAAGCGACCTGCCCGTGACGCTGTCCTCTTCGAGCCGGCGCAACTTTCGGGGAACGCTGAACGGCGGAGGCACTGGTGATTTTCGCCTGAAGACATTCAGCGGCGACGTATCAATCCGCCGCTGACGCGGCGGAAGTTTCCAGTTACCAGTTCAAAGTTCAATTGCACAGTTAATGAAGTTTCGAATCTCTCGTAACTGAGACGAATTTGGCAACTTCGAGACTGAACTTTGAACTGGTAACCGGTAACTGGAAACTTATATTCTCGCGCGCGTGATTGCTCGTGCGCTCGCGAGAGTTGGCCTGACCACTCCCGAACAACGCGCGTGGGCCTGGTACGACTGGGCAAACTCCACGTACTTCACGACCGTCATCACCGCGGTCTTTCCGCCCTTCTACGGCAGCTACGCATCCGCCGATCTCGAGCCGGCGCAGGCCACGGCACGCTTCGGCCTCATTACGACGCTATCGATGGCAATCGTCGCCCTTTCGGCGCCCGTTCTTGGTGCGATTGCCGATTACACGGGCATCAAAAAGAAGCTGCTCATCGGGTTCATGATCCTTGGCGCTTCGTCTTGCGCCGCGATGGCGGCAATCGGACGCGGCGAGTGGCAACTGGCCTCGATTCTGTTCGTGGTGGGCAACATCGGGGTGTCGGGAAGCACGGTGTTCTACGACTCTCTTCTGCCGCACGTCGCGCGTCCCGAGGAAACCGATCGCGTGTCGTCGGCGGGCTATGCCCTCGGCTATCTCGGGGGCGGCCTGCTGCTGCTCGTCAATCTCGCGTGGATCCTCAAGCCGGAGATGTTCGGCTTTGCCGATGCGGCGGCCGCAACGAAAGCGGCTTTCGTGAGCGTCGCCATCTGGTGGGCCGTCTTCTCCCTTCCGTTGTTCCGCAAGGTACCCGAACCGCCGGTGCATCTCGATGCCGCCGAAAGGCCAGGCGCGGGCATCGTTCGAGCCGCTTTCAGTCGCTTGGGCCACACCTTCCGCGACATGCGGCGCTACAAGCACGCCTTTCTGCTATTCGTGGCGATGCTGCTGTACCAGGACGGCATTCAAACAATCATCCGCATGGCGTCCATTTACGGGGCCGAGATCGGGATCGATCAGACGGCGCAGATTGCCGCGTTCGTCATGGTGCAGTTCGTGGGGATTCCGTTTTCGTTTTTGTTCGGGGCGCTCGGTTCGCGCATCGGGACGAAGCGGGCGCTCTTCGTTGCGCTTGCCGTGTACACCTGCATTTCGATTCTCGGCTATTTCATGACGACCGTCGCGCAGTTCTTCATGCTCGCGGGACTCGTCGCGACGGTTCAAGGCGGAAGCCAGGCGCTCAGCCGCGCCCTCTTTTCGCGGATGATCCCCGCGAACAAGACCTCCGAGTTTTTTGGGTTCTATGCTGTCGCCGAGCGCTTCGCCACGATGTTGGGGCCGCTGGTCTTCACGTTGAGCGTTGCGCTCACCGGCTCGAGCCGGACGGCTGTCCTCTTCATCATCACGTTTTTCGCTGCCGGTGCGTTGCTTCTCGGACGCGTGGATGAAGCGGAAGGGTCGCGAGCGGCGGCGGCCGACGCCGAGAATTACTTCGAACGCGACCGCGCTTGATATGGCGGGTGCGAGTTCCTAATCTAACCCAGGCGCTTACTCGATCGCAGCGTCGCCAACGACAGGACTACGATTCCCCAGATCAAGAGCGAGAGCGCCTGCGGCCAGAACGTCTCCAACCCAACGCCTTTCAAAAAGATCCCTCTCAGAATCACCAGGAAATAGCGGAGCGGTATCAGGTAGGTGACCGGCTGAATCCAACCAGGCATGTTCTCGATGGGAAAGATGAAGCCCGACAGATAAATCATGGGCATCAGGAAAAAGAACGTTGTCGTCATCATCGCCTGCTGTTGCGTAGACGAAATGGTGGAGATGAACAAACCCAGGCCAAGCGTGCTGAACAGATACACGCCGCACATCGCAAACAGCAGGGCGAGGCTGCCCCGCATGGGCACTTCGAACCAGAAAATCGCGACAACCACCACGAGCACGACGTCCACCATCCCCACGGCGGCGTACGGAACCAGCTTTCCAACAATCAGTTCCCACCGCGCAAGCGGAGTCACGTTCAACTGCTCCAGTGTGCCGAGCTCCTTCTCGCGAACAATAGCCATTGCCGACAGGTTGGTGGTGATCACGAGGAGCAGCAGGGCAACGATGCCGGGAATCATGAAGTCGCGGCTCTCCAGATCCGGATTGAACCAGACGCGTATGGCTGCAGTGACGAGCCGCTCAGGAGATCGTCCAGTGTGTTCGGTCAATAGATCCTGCGCGTATGCACCGACCAGGACGCGCGCGTAGCCCAACGCCACGTTCGTCGAGTTTGAATCGGTCCCGTCGGCCACCACTTGAAGCGCCGTCGCCTGGCCGCTCTCGATCGAGCGTCCGTAGCCGGCTGGGATGTTCAGCGCCATCCACGCGCGGCCCTGCTCCAGCCACGGATCGATCTCGTTGGTCGAACCGAGCACGCCGACAACGGCGAAGTTGTCGGACGCCTCAAACCTCGTGATCAACCCACGACTGCGTGCCGATCGATCCGCATCCACGACGACGACGGGAATGTCCTTGACGTCCGTCGTCGCGGCATAGCCGAGAACCGTGAGCTGGATGATGGGTGCGAGGATGACAATCTGCAAGAGACGCGGATCCTGCCGCAGCTCGAGGATTTCTTTCCGCATCAGATGCAGGAGGCGTCGCATCGCGCTGCGCTCGCTAACCGCCTACGCGCCATGCGCGCCGCAACCGAACCGCAGCCAGACCCAACGCCACCGTCGCGAAAATCGCCAGCGCCATCAGCGAGTGCCAGAACGCTTGAATGGGCGCCCCCTTCAAGACAATCGACCGCAACGCAACGAGAAAGTACCGTGCCGGGATGATGCGCGTAATGACCTGCACGACCGCAGGCATGCTCGAGATGGGAAAAATAAATCCCGAAAGGATGAACGTTGGCAGGAACGACGACAAGAGCGCGAGCTGAAACGCCACTTGCTGCGTGGGTGCGACGCTCGACACGAGCAGGCCCTGGGCCTGCG
>DASPWV010000737.1:0-3315 GCA_035637635.1 Vicinamibacterales bacterium
TTGCCGCGGATATCGTGTCACTCATAGGACGCCCAGCTACTCACACTATCTCTCCGCCCGCGATCGGCAGCGCGACTCCCGTCACGGCGCTCGCCTCGGGCGCGCACAACCAGGCAACAGCGCTCGCGACCTCTCCCGGAGTGATCAGCGATCCCCGTGGAATCGTCCGCACGAGCATCGCACGCGCGTCGTCCTCAGTCACCTTGAACACTGCGGCAAGGTGAGACACCGACCCGTCGGTCAACTCGGTATCAGTGTACCCGGGACACACCGCGTTTACAGTGATTCCATGCTTCGCCGTCTCCAGCGCCAGCGCCCGGGTCAGCCCCACTACTCCGTGCTTCGCAGCGCAATACGCGGTCATTGTTTTGTATCCGCGCAGTCCTGCGGTCGAAGCGATGTTGATGATGCGGCCACTTTTTGCGCCGAGCATAGCCGGGATTACTTCAAAGCTACATGCGAACGTGCTCGTGAGATTCACCGCGATCATTCGGTCCCAGATGTCGCGTGTCATCTTCGCAAAGGGCGCACCTTCTGCCGCGCCCGCGTTATTGACGAGCACCTGGATAACGCCATTCTCCCCGGCAGCCTGGGCGAATGCGTTTCGAACCGAGGCGGAGTCAGTGACGTCACACGCGAGTGCAGTAACCGTCGCATCGAGGTCGCTGCGCAGCGAGTCCGCCTGCCTCCTCAGCTCGTCAACTGAGCGTGACATCACAGTCACCTTCGCCCCACGCTCGGCAAGCGAGCGGGCGATGGCTGCCCCGATGCCTCTGCTGCCGCCGGTCACGACCGCATGCTGTCCTTCGAGGTACCGATCCGATGGCATTGTCTGCTCGCGAGCTCCTGGAATTGTCATCGGCTTCTATGGTTTCCGTATAGTAGTGACCGGCGTTGCAGCCGCGGCTGCCGCGGCCGCCGCCATCTCCTTCGCGCGTTGAACCTCACGCTCAAGCTGCACTCTGCCGAGGTAATACTGCACTGGCCAGCGCATTCCCGCGAAGCCGAGCTGCGCCGCGGCATGGAGTGTCCACTGCGGGTCGGCAAGGTGCGGGCGTCCCATGGCAACCAGATCTGCGCGCCCCGCGGCGATGATGCTGTTCACCTGGTCGGGGTCCGTGATGTTGCCGACGGCGATTGTCGGGACACGCGCCTCGTTCCGGATGCGATCGCTGTACGGCGTCTGCCAGAGTCGGCCGAAAACGGGCTTGGCTGCGGTAGTGGTCTGGCCTGTCGACACGTGGATGATGTCGGCACCGGCGTCGACGAATGCCTGCGCAATGGCGACGGATTCATCGGGCGTAAGGCCATCCTCCACCCAGTCTGTGGCCGATACACGCACCGACATAGGCTTTTCGTCCGGCCACTCAGCGCGCATTGCACTGAAGACTTCGAGCGGAAAGCGAAGCCGGTTCTCGAGCGAGCCGCCGTACTCGTCGGTGCGATGGTTGCTCACCGGCGTGAGAAAGCTGGAGAGCAGGTACCCATGCGCACAGTGAACCTCGATCATGTCGAACCCTGCTTCCGTCGCCATCCGTGTCGAGCGGACGAACTCTTCGCACACGCGGTCCATGTCGGCCCGACTCATCTCCCGCGGGGCCGGCAGCGTCAACGCGTAAGGAATCGGTGACGGCCCAATGGTTTCCCAACCCCCATTCGGGATTGGAATGTCGTCTCCCTGTTCCCAGGGTAGACAGGTCGATCCTTTGCGTCCCGAGTGTCCGAGCTGGAGGCAGATTTTCGCGTCCGAGTACTCATGGCCGAAATCGACGATGCGTCGCCACCATGCGAGATGCTCCTCGCAGTACATCCCGGTACAGCCGAGCGATATCCGCCCCTCAGCGGATACACAAACCATTTCCGTCATAACCAGAGAAGCCCCGCCGAGTGATCGGGCACCTAAATGAACCAGATGGAAATCGTTGGGTGTGCCGTCGTGGGCGGAATACATATCCATCGGCGAGACGATGACGCGGTTGGATAGCGTCATGCCTCGAAGCCGAAACGGTGTGAACATCGGCGGCGGAGCGGGCGCAGCCTCACCAGCATCTTTCCCCGCCCGTGTCCATCTCGATGTTTCGTCGCTGGCACCATGCTGCTGCCCAGGCTCGTCACCCCCCAAAATTCCGCTGTTCTTCGTGTCTTCCGTGTGCTCCGTGGTCGCTTCCGTTGATGTTGCGCGCGTGCCTGCCGTGGCCGCTGCCGTTGATGCGGCGACCGAAGCGACACTAGCAAACCACCGCTCGACCCCGGTGACGTATGTCGAATCGCGCAGCCGAAGATTTTCATGGCTTACCCGCTGGCTTCGCGTGAGCAGGCTGTACGCGAATTGCTCCGGCGGCAAATGCATGTAGCGTTTGACGTGCTCGAACCACTCCATCGAGTTTCGCGCCGCGTTCTGCAGTCGCAGCGCCTCGGTCATCCGCTCGTTCTGATAATTCTCCAAAGACCGCGGGATATCTGTGGCACCTGACAGGTGGCGCGAGAGCGCGATCGCATCCTCCATCGCGAGCTTCGTCCCCGACCCAATCGAGAAGTGGGCAGAGTGAGCGGCGTCGCCGATAAGAACGATCTTGTCGTGAAACCATCGCTCGTTTCGTACGCGAATGAAGTTCATCCACGGTGAGCTCGCCCGGTGCGCAGCGTTGGAGATGAGCGGATGCCCGTCGAGCCACTCGCCAAACATCGCCTCGCAAATGGCGATCGTCTTCGGCGTATCCATCCTGTCGAACTCGGCGGAACGCCAGGATTTCTCATCGCACTCGACAATGAACGTCGACAGCTCATCGTCGAATCGGTAGCAGTGTGCCTGGAAAACGCCGTGCTTGTTTTCGAGGAAGTAAAAAGTGAACGCGTCGAACGGAAATGTCGTTCCAAACCAGACGTACCGTGCCGTTCGCGCATCGAGGTCGGGCTTGAAATGCTCGGCGTATTGCCGTCGGATTCCGCTGTTGATTCCATCGGCGGCGACGATCAGGTCTGCGTCGCCGAGCCCGAGCGCATCGAGCTCAGATAGGTCGCGAACATCGGTGCAGAATCGAAGCTCAACGCCGAGCTTAGCCGCCCGTTGCTGGAGAATATTGAGCAGCTTTTTCCGCGCGATGCCGCTGAATCCATGTCCGCCAGATGTAATCCGTCGACCGTGGATGAAGACATCGATGTCGTCCCAGTGGGCGAAGTTTTCGGTGATCGCCCGAAACGTTGGCTCGTCGGCCACCCGGAAGTTCTCGAGTGTCTGATCTGAGAAAACGACGCCCCATCCGAACGTGTCGTCGGGGCGGTTGCGCTCGAGGACCGTAATGTTGTGCGACGCAT
>DASPWV010000738.1:0-7763 GCA_035637635.1 Vicinamibacterales bacterium
TCTGAGCTGGAGTGGATTCGGGTCAGCAATGGTTGGCATCTACCGTAACCAGGCGCTCATCGGCTACGGTAGCGCGGGCACAGCGACTGATACGTTGAATTCAAAAGGTAATTACTACTATGTGGTATGCGCAAGCGGCACGTGTTCTAACACCGTCAGAGTCCATTTTTAGCAGGCTCTCGCGGTCGGAGTACAGAAGGGGGCCAGTCCCCGTTCTTCCTGTTCGAGCGCCCACGCGTTAGGGCTCACGCGCAGCCTACTTCGACGTCAATCGTTTCTGCAGTTGCGCGACCTCCTCGTGTTTGGCGAGCTCCGGATTCAGTCGCAGCGCCGCAGTCAACGCCGTTTGCGCCTCCTTGATCGCGCCTACACCGCCGAAGACGATCGCCGCGTGCAGGTAGATGTCGGCGTTCGTCGTCCCGAGCCGGAGCGCCTGGCCGAGAAGCCTCGCTGCCTCCTGATCGTTTCCGGCGAGATGCTCGATCCACCCGGCGGTGTCGAGCACGGTAGGATTCCCGGGGGAGAGCGTGAGCGATTTTCTCGCAAGCGGGAGCGCCTCGGCCGTCTGTTTGGCGTGAACGGCAAGGGCGTACGCCAGGTTGTTCAGCGCTACCGCGTTATTCGGCTGCACCTTGAGGATCGCGCGATAGCGCTGCATCGCCTCTGCGAATTGACCCGCCTGCTCGTACAGGATGCCTAACTGCAGCTGAGGATTGATCAGTGAGGGCGCCAACGCAGTCACCTCCTCGAGTGCTGTTTTCGCACCCGCCAGGTCGCCCTTGGCGCTTCGTGACTCGGCGAGCACGATCAGCACGGCGGCTTTGGCCGGCGCGCCTTTCGTCGTCGGTTGCACCACCGCGAGCCGACGTTTCGAAAAGAGCGCGGGGAGCTCGGTTGCCGGATCGACTGCCTCTTCGATGTCGGCGCGCGTGAGCGCCTTCTCTCGAAACGGCGCGCAGAGCGGATCGCCGACAACGACAGCTTGCCAGCTCAAATGAGGCAGCGCGAGGTAGAACGACTCAATCAGGTTGAACCCCGCGAGATAGACGGAGAAGAGAATGTCCGGGCGCACCGCGCTCTGAAGGTACGGCTCTGCGACGTGGCCGGCGACGCCGGTTGCGCCTTCGCGAATGAGGTCGCCGGAAAGCGACTGCGGCGAACCGCCGAACCATGTTTTCTTGTCGTTCCAGTCGCTGCCGGGCACCCAGCTATCGGGTGGAATCTGGAAGGTCCGTGCGTCGCTGCTCACGAACGTCGCGGCCAAGGCACCCGGGACGAAACGCAAGCCGTAGCGTCGCACGTGATTGGCCGGATCGTTCGAGCCCCACGAATAGTACCCGAGCACATTGTCGACATCTCTCACGCCGTTGGTGGTGTTGTCGATCATCACGCGGTCGCCTTGTCCCGCCTCGGTGAGACCACGGGCCGCATCGGCCAGCCACTTGTCGCCCGTCGGGTCGGTCAGGAGACCCGCACGCTGGTCCAGCACGATCCGACCCTCTCGCGAGGGCTTTTGCGCGCGATCGATGAGCGCTATCGCGTCGTCCGCGGTAAACGCGTCGAGGCGTGACACCAGAAAAATGTCGTAGGTGCGATGGGTGAACCGCTGCGCCTGGCGCGTCGGCGCCGTATCGAGGTAGTACGGATTGGCGGTGCGCCCTCGAACTGGAACCGTCACGCCGGCCATGCGTCGATAGAGCATCGTCAGTTCCGAATCAACGCTCGAGACGGTTCCGTCGGCGCCCTGAGTTCCCTCGATCCGGAGCGGGATGCCTTTGGTCAGGACGATGTACAGGATGCGGTCTTGAAGGCCTTCACGAGCAAGCGCGGTGGCGATCGGCTGCTCGATCGAACTGCCGTACGCGCCTCGGTCGATTGTCTCTTCAGTCGATGTATGAATGCGGATGACGTTGGCGGCTGGAATGCCGCGTACCTGAATGTAGTGGTCGGCAACGCGCTGCGACGCCGCACTCGCTTCGTTGATGACGACAGCAACGTTTTCGGGGGATTGGCCAAGAGCGGCAGTAGCCGACAACAGCAGGAGCGAAACAGTGGTGCGGATCACGAGTGGGGACACCGGTGCGAAGTTTATCGCCATCAAACCGTCCAGGTATATCAGGGTAGACGAAGACCTCAGAACCACACTTCAGAACAAAGAACCGAGCGCGGAATAGCAGACAAAAAGGCCTGCGCAAGTGCACGGCGCACCCGCCCTGCCGTGGAACCCACAGGTGCCGGGTGTCACAGCGGCCGCGCTGGTGAAACAGAAAGTTTATTTTTATATACCTCTGAGGGTCTACTGAATAGACCGGATTGCATCGGGATTCGCCCGTGCGTAAGTGTTCACCTCACGTGAGTTTACGCATGTCAAAAAGGGCCTCAATTTGAAGAAAATATTCGTCGCGATCATAGAAAAAACTGCGCTGAGCGGTTGACTTCTGATCCTCGCTGCGCCACAATCACACCTCGCATTGGCTCCTTCCGAGTCCCACTAAGTTACATAGTCTTCACTTCAGGTGCCTCGGCGGACGCGTGATGCGGTTCATAGCGTGACAGAGAAAATCGGCCGACTGCAAACGTCTAATTCGGCGAGACTAAATTCGCCAAACGAGTTGAGAAGATCATGTTTACCCCAGCGACAATGGTCGGAATCAGCGCCGCAATTCGCGCTGTCGAAGAAGAAGTCGAACACGCAGCACGCTGCGACGCCAAGGTTTTAATCACCGGAGAGAGCGGCGTCGGCAAAGAAATCGTCGCGCGCCAGATTCACGAGCGCGGCCATCGACGCAACGCACAGCTCGTCACGATCAATTGTGCGGGCTTCCCTGATTCCCTGCTCGAATCTGAACTCTTCGGCCATGTCAAAGGCAGCTTCACCGATGCCTATCGCGACAAGCTGGGATGGCTCGAACGAGCCAACGGCGGCACGATCTTCATGGACGAAATCGGCGAGATGAGCCTGCGGATGCAGGCGCTGCTGCTGCGATTTCTGGAGACGGGCGAGATTCAGCGGGTAGGGTCCGATCGCCGGCTGCCTTCCGTCGACGTTCGTGTGATCGCGGCGACCCACCGGAAACTCATCCAACACATCGCCGACAAAACGTTCCGCGAAGACTTGTACTACCGTCTCAACGTGGTTCACATCGAGGTCCCGCCGCTGCGCGATCGACGCGAGGACGTCTTCGTCCTGCTCAATCACTTTTTCAAAGGTTTCTCGAAAAAGCATCAACTTCCAGTGCCGGAATTGAGCACCGAAGCGATAGAGCATTTGACGCGGTACGAATGGCCCGGCAACGTTCGCGAATTGCGCAATATCGCCGAGCGCCTGGTTTTGCGGTGCAGCAACGGTCGCGTCGACGTCCAGTCGCTGCCGCCGGAACTGCTGCGCAAAGGCGTTCGATCGAATGGCGGCGACGGGTCGCGATCCACCGGCGTCGCGCCGACACATCAGGTGTTGTTCGATCGGTTGATTAACGAAGGGGTCTCGTTCTGGTCCGAGGTGTACGAGCCGTTTATCGCGCGCGATCTCACGCGACACGAAATTCGCGAACTGGTTCGGCTCGGTCTCGAGCACACTCGCGGAAATTACAAGCTGCTCGTCACGACCTTCAACATGCCTGCGGAGGACTACAAGAAGTTTCTCAACTTCCTCCGCAAGTATCAGTGCCACGTGCCGTTCCAGCGCTTCCGGATGGTGTCGGCGGGCTTGGGCGCGCGTCCCAAGTACGAGGCGAGCGCCTGAGGAACTAAGAACGAAGAACAAAGAACGAAGGCGGACGAATAGCGAACGCGAATCGCTCGGGTCCGTCTTCGCGCCTGTTTTGTTCTCGGTTCTTCGTGCTTCGTTGTTGGTTCTTCGTTCTTCAGTGCAGGACGAACGGCCGGCTGCCGGACAACAACGCGTCGGGAACCGACCACGGCAGGGTAGCGGTTTCCGTTACATGCTCCGCGTCGAGCAGTTTCGCAATGAGGGCGTGGAGCTCCTCGCATTCCAGCAGATCAGGGTCGACGTAAGTGGCTCCGAACCGCTCGGCTTCGCGCTCAAAGTAGGTATCTGGCACACCGAGGATGATGGTTGGGACGCCGGCCGTCTGGGCACGAAGCGCGAGCTGGAGCCCGTTGTACTCGCCAAGCTTGAGTTCCGTGATCAGCAGATCGGGCCGGGTGCTGAGATGCAGTTTGGCACTGGGATATGTCGTTGCGAGGACCAGATCATGCCGCACTTCGCCCAGCCAGGTGACTAAAGTACTCGCCAGCGGTGTAGTTTGAGCCACGATCAGGATCTTGCGCGTCATACGTATATCCGGCCAACTGCTGACCTAGCAACACGCGTGCCGCGGCAGACCAGCTGAAACGGCCCAAATTTCGGTGATTAGGCTGAAGAGTCGCGGCCAACTATGACAGATTTCTCACTTGTGCAAGCAAGAATTGCCAGTTATGTCAAGAGGAACCGAGTTCGGCGCTCGCCTCCTGTTCCCGGTCCAATACGTTAAAGAAATCCCGCGCGGCTGGATTGTCGCCGGGCGCGGCTGAGAGTCGCATCGCTGGCGTTTCGTGCCTCGCCACCATCGGACCTCGCCGCGCGCGCCGACGGGCCGGTCCACGGGCGCGATCGCGACCCGGCCGCGCGATCTCGACGACGGCCCAAACCAACCATGCGATCCAGCCGGTCTTCACCGGCAATGACAATGCGCTGGCGAGGCTCAGCAGGCCGCTTATGGCACCCATACGAACTCCTCGCGTGAGGACAGCGAATATCGCGTCAGCAGCGTTTCGAAGATCGGCGCACGCGCGCTCTCGCGTGACATAGCCGCGCGGAGCGCTTGATCGATGTTGGTGTACGCGTCGTAATCGAGCACCAGGACGATGACCACCCGGCGCTGATCGGACGTGTCTTGGCCGCCGGTGCCGGTCGGCGCGTGATGTCCGACATTGAGCTTTCTGACCGGCACGGGCCGCGAGAGGCCTTCGCGCACCCACTTGGCAATCTGCTCCGCGCGCCGGCCCGCGCGCCGCTCCTCCGCGAGACGGCCTGCCGCGAATGAGACGCCTGCCGGAATTTCCTCCGAGCTCGCGCCGATGCAGATGATCTCTCGTGCGTCGTTCAGCACCGCCTTCATTTCCGCTGTGAAGTTCGGCCTGCCCGGTTCGCCGAGGAGGGCGTCCTCGGAATTGATGCGCCACCGGAACTCGTCGCTGAACAGAAGAATGCGAAACGACGCGCGCCGGCCGAGGAAGTCCGTCGCACTCTTGACGATCACATCGCGCGTGACTTCGGGCGGCGTCGCCGGCAGGGGCCGGGTGAGCGCGCGCACTTCATCGAATGTGAAGTAGCCCAGAACGAGCGTAAAGATCGTGAACGCAAACAGAGAGCGTCG
Organism: Vicinamibacterales bacterium; assembly: GCA_035637635.1. Lineage (GTDB taxonomy): Bacteria > Acidobacteriota > Vicinamibacteria > Vicinamibacterales > UBA2999 > DASPWV01. The sequence goes on from DASPWV010000738.1 coordinate 5,379, forward strand.
CACTGGCGGAGTCGTTGCAGAAACGCCGCCAGGCTGGTGGTGCGTCGATCGACGTTGTAAACCGTGCAACCCTGCGCACGCGGCGGACGGAGTATCCGCGAACCGGCATCGAAACGGACGTTAGAACAACGATTTCGTCACGATGTCTTCTGAGAGGGGCGTTTCGTCGAAGCCGCCTGGTGTCGTGTGACGAGCATCGGCCCGCCGCCGCTTGCGTCGACGAGCAGTTGAAGAAACTGGCGGACCACAGGCAAGCGCATGAACATGCCGGCGAGCGCCCAGGCGAAATGAATGTGCTCGAGCGCACGTGCGAAGGCCGCGATGCCTTCTCGAGGCGGTTGGCCTGAGACTTCGTACGTCAGGCGGGAGAGATGACGCGTTGGGTGATCCTCGGCCGCGACGATTTCAAGCTGTGAGACGCCGCGCTCGGCCAGCCATCGTCCCACGCCCTGGCAGGTGGGACACGACTGCGCGACATACAGACGGGCAGGCTGCTCCTTCGCGCCCGGCGTTCCGATGAACGGACGCCATCGCGGCCACCACCTCGCGACATGTCTGCGATACATCGTCCACGACGAGCCAAATCGTTCGCTGAGTTGCTCGTCCTCGTGCCACGCCGCGAGGCCCATGCCGTAGGCGAGAGCGACCAGGCTGGCAGCGACGAACCAGAGATTGTGGATGACAACGGACCATACGAGAAGCACGAGAACGGTGGACGACTGCATCGGGTTGGCGATGTACGCGTACGGGCCCGTGGTGACCAGTTGACGCGGTGGATCGTATGGAAGGGGCGTGCCGCGACCGCGCTCGACGAATTCCTGCACGGCGCTGAGGCCGGGCAGCGCTGCGAGCACGAGCAGTTGCGCCAGCAGGTTGTTGACGCGTGCCGACCGCTCGAAGACCGGAGTCCAGTCAGCGCCGGTTTGCGCAAGGAGAATCGACGGAATCACTCCCAGAAGGAGTCCCACGAAGGCGAGAGCTTGCAACAGCGCACGACCGCTCAAGCGGCGCCCTTCGATGGTCCATCTCGCCAGACACTGCGCCGGCACGAGCGCAATCGCTATGGCAACGATCTCGCCGGTCAGCCATGCATTCAGGGGCGAAGCATGAGAGCCGCCGGCTCCGAGCGTCAATACCGGTTCGCAGAGCGGCATCAGAAGCAGGTCGAGCGCAAACATGCATGCCGCGACAACCGAAAAAGGCGCGCGCGGGAACGCTAACGCCGGCACCGCACCCCACAACACGATCCAGCCGACGTACAACTCCACAGGAAAGCCAAGGAGCTGGACTTCGCTTGTCTGGAAACTCCACCACTGCAAACGCGCGGCGATCAGGTGAACCAACAACAACGCCGGAGCGTTCCACGCGCAGGCAAGCAGGAGGCCTGCGATGTGGCGCGCATCGCCCCAGGATGTGTCCCGCAGCCGGCGCACACACCACAGTGCGCCGGCGATCACAATCGGCAGATAAAGCGCCGTCACGCGAATGACAAGGTCCCGCGACATGGGTTCACTTCGAAGGCGTGGCGAGGGTGTCGATCAGATATGCCGCCGCCTGGCGAACACCGTACCGTTCGAGCGGTTTGAAATACCAGGCCGGGTCCAGGCGTCGGCGATAGGCAAGGGTCCATGTCACCTCGGTCTGTCCGGGACCGGCCGCACGCCAACGCACGTCGGCGCCGCGCCACGCGAGCCAGTGCACGATGTAGCTGTCGTCCATGACGGCCTCGAACTGCACGTGATCCACGCCGGTCTGACGGACCGTCAGCGTCAGCGCGCCAGGGTGATGGCCGTGCATGAACTCGACACGTCGCGTGCTTCCGATATCGATGCCGTTCCCGCTTGTTGCACCTGGTGTGGGGAATCCCAGCCGCAAAAAGAGGGGAAGCGGTTGCGTGAATCGAGGCGTCTGCGCGAGCGCGGCGGCAACCTCTTCCGGCGAGCCGGCGACTGTTCGCGAGACGCTGACGTGCTCTTCGCGACCGAACGCAAAGCCAGGCAAGACCCCTTCGAGACTTGGCGGCGTGAACATGAGAGCGACCAGAGTGATCATCCTGAGGTCCAGAGGCGTGTCTTTCCGGCGTCTGGCCATGTCGATGAGCAGCCCGCAGATCAGGCCGACAAGATAGAAGATGGGTGCTGCGAACAGGATGCACACCATCGCCTCGCCAAGCAGCACGCCTGCAAGCAGAAGACTCAGCGTGACCACGCGCATGATCATTCCGGTCGCCGTCCGCGGTGTCGGCATGAGCGCCGTCACCACCGCGAGAATTGCAGGCAGGCCGATGAAGACGAGCGACGTATGATTCAGTCCCTGCCAAACGAGCACTCGAAATGCCACGCTCGCGATGACCAGTGCCACGACGATCGTGAGGACCGGCGCATG
>DASPWV010000739.1:0-4495 GCA_035637635.1 Vicinamibacterales bacterium
GCGAGCCGCTTAGTTCTGCATCACTTGCTGCACGCGTTGCGGCTCCTCACCGAGCCACTCCGGATTGAGGGCAGTGGCGTCGAAGATTGACGTGGTCTTGAACAACTCGAACTCACCTCGTGATGCGGCCCTGGCTGTCTTTGCCAGTAACGCGGCGCGTTCGCCGTCGCTCAGCGGATGGAACGTGCGTACGGCTTCAAAGGCTTGTTCGAGCCGCTCGATGCTTTCGATGCCGGTGATCACGACCGATGTCGGCAGACTGAGCGCGTATTGAAGGCACTCAATCGCGCTCACCGTCCCGGACTTCAAGATGATGCCATTCGCCATGCTCTTCATGCCGAGGACCCCAATGTTCTGTTTCACCAATTCCGGGAGAACCAGCTGTTCAAAGCTGCGGTAGTGCGCGTCCATGACGTTGAGCGGCATCTGCACGGTATCGAACGTGAATCCGTAGCTGCGGGCAACGTCGAGCGTGTGCAGGTGGATGTGCGGATCCTTATGTCCGGTGAAACCGATATAGCGAATCTTGCCCGCCTTTTGTGCTTCAACGAGCACGGCGTTGGCACCCTCCTGATCGAAGATCCGATGCGGGTCTTCGTAGCGGAGAACCTCGTGGTGTTGGACCAGATCGATGTAGTCCGTTGCAAGCCGGCGAAGCGACTCGTCCAGTTGCCGCTTCGCTTCGGCTTTCGACCGACCGTCAATCTTTGTCATCAAGAAGGCTTTCTTCCGGTACCCATCGCGAAGCGCCTTGCCCATGCGGATTTCGCTCGCGCCCTCGTTGTAGTCCCAGCTGTTGTCGAGGAAATTCACGCCGCGATCGATTGCTTCGCGAATGAGGCGAATACTGAGTGCTTCGTCCTGCTGGTTGAAACCGAGATGCCAGCCGCCCAGACCAATGGCAGACACACGCTCGCCGGTGCGGCCGAGCACCCGGTATGGCATCTCCGAGGCCGGTGCATTCGTCGACATCATTCCTCCCGATTTCAGGATGAGGCGGACTGCCGCCGCGCTACGAACCCGCCTTGAACGGCGTGCTCGCCATTGTTTTTCCCCAGATGATCGCGAGCCGTCCGCTGTCGATGGTCATGTCGAGAAACGTCCACGTCAACTGGTCCATCGCGAAGGGCAGTGTTTCGACTTTCATCGGCACGCGCGCGACGTCCTTGTCGGGCGTGTATCCGTACGCGCCCCAGAGCGCCGACTTGTCCTTGGGGTCGAACTTCGCCTGCGCGGGCCAGCTCGAAACGATCAACGTCCACTCGGTCGGTTTCACCAAATCGATGAACAGACTGTATTCGCCTGCAGGGACGGCCTTGTCGCCGAACCGCAGCGGCACTTCGGTTTTGAGTCTCGTCGACACATTGGCCCCAGCGCGCCAGACGGGCGGCGGAGGAAGTCCGGGCGCGCCGACATCAAGGGCGGCTTTGCCGTAGTTCGCGCCCGAACCAAACAGATCACGTCCACGTTGGAGCGGCCGGCCATATGTGATCTCAATCCATTTGCCGCCCTGGTACGTCTCGCGCCCGAGCGTGAACGCCGGGCGATCGCCTTTCACCCACTTGCCGAGCACCTGCACCTGCGCCGATCCGGCGGGACTCATCGGTCGCTCCGTAGATTGTCCGAACACCAGGCTGCTCATCGCGACGAGCGCGATCGTTGCCGTCATTTGACTTCGAGTCATAGGTCCTCCAGAACTGCCGTCACGATAGCAGCACGATCAGTGACGCGTAGACGTGACGCTCTCTGGCTCGATCACCTCGATCACCTCGATCACCTCGATCACCGTATCACGCGACGCGCAGTTCCTCCAGCTTGACCGCATTCGTATCTCCGGTGCTTAAATACGGGAGTCTGATAGTGCATTGATTGCGGGCACATTCGGAGGCGCATGAGCCCTTTCGACCTCGTCGTAATTGGCAGTGGCTCCGCCGCTTCGTCCGCGGCAACACGTTGCCGCCGAGCAGGCTGGCGCGTGGGAATGATCGACGAGCGGCCACTCGGTGGCACGTGCGCGCTCCGCGGTTGCGATCCGAAGAGGGTGCTGGTCGGCGTTGCCGAGATCGTCGATTCCACGCGTCGCCTGCGTGCCGCCGGCGTCACGGACGACACGCGCGTTGACTGGCCCGCGCTGATGCGCTTCAAGCGATCGTTCACCGATCCAGTGCCGGAAGCGAAGGAACGGCGCCTTCGAGAAGCCGGTATCGAGATCGTTCGCGGCCACGCACGATTTACCGGACGGACCACAATTGAGGTTGGCAATCGCGCGCTGGACGCGAGACATGTGGTGATCGCGACCGGCGCAACGCCGCAACCGCTGCGATTTGAAGGCGCCGGCGAAGTCATCACCAGCGACGATTTTCTCGAGCTTCCTGTGCTTCCCCCACGAATCCTGTTCGTGGGAGGGGGATACATCTCGTTCGAGTTCGGCCACCTTGCCGCACGAGGTGGCGCCAACGTCACGATCCTGCATCGAGGCGCACAGCCCCTCGAGCAATTCGACCCCGACCTCGTTGCCATGCTGGTGGAGCACACGCGCAAGCTTGGGATTGACGTGCGCACCAACGTGGAAGTCACGCGTATCGCGCGCGACGGCGCTTCGCGCATCGTGACCGGCACGACGAACGATCGGGAGGAACGATTCGTCGCGGATCTCGTGGTGCACGGCGCGGGGCGTGTTCCCGCGCTTGACGGCCTCGAACTACACGCGGCGGGCATTCGGCACACCGCCGACGGAGTCGAGGTCAACGACTACCTGCAAAGCGTCTCGAATCCGTTGGTCTTTGCGGCCGGCGACGCGGCCGGCCGCGGACCGGCGTTGACGCCTGTGGCTGGCCGCGACGGACGTGTCGTGGCGGCGAATTTACTGAACGGGAATTCCGAGAAGGTCGACTATCGAGGCGTCGTCTCGATCGTGTTTACGATGCCGCCGCTCGCGGCGGTCGGACTCCACGAAGCCGAGGCGCGCCGCCTCGGGTTGGACGTCGAAACGCGCTCCGCGGATATGTCCGAGTGGTACTCGTCTCGGCGAGTGGGCCAGCCGACGGCGGCGTACAAGACGCTCGTGGATCGCGTCACCGAACGTGTGTTGGGCGCCCACCTTCTCGGGCCGCACGCGAGCGAAGTGATCAACCTGTTTGCGCTCGCGATCCGCAACAATCTCACCGCATCTCAAATGCGCGACACGTTGTTCGGCTACCCGACGGGCGCTTCCGACATCTCGTCCATGCTCTGAGAATGAAAACAACCGTTCTCATATAATCGCCGACGCCGGACGGTAACGACAATCAAGTACAATTTCAGGTTCATTGCAGTTGAAGACCGTTACACGCACGCAAGGGAATAATCAGGCGCTCAAGGACGGCGCCGTCAAGCCGCGGACCTTCGAGTTCGCCTTCGAGGAAGTGCCCGTCCTGATCGATGCGTTCCGCCGCATGGTGCGGGGCCTCGAGTTCGACATCTCTGAGCTGGCCGCGACGACGTACATCTGTGCCAGAGCCCACGGCAAACGGTTCACCGCCTTGCCGATCTTTCTCGTCCGCGCGTTTCATCACGGCGCGATCCTGGTGAACGTCAACGGAGGCATTCGCGCGCCGAAGGATCTCGAGGGCAAAAAAGTTGGCGTGAACCGCGGCTACACGGTCACGACGGGCGTGTGGGCGCGTGGCGTGTTGCAGCAGGAGCACGGCGTCGACTTGAACCGCATCACGTGGGTGCTGTCCGGCGATGAACATGTCGCGGAGTACACACCGCCTTCGAACGTTGTCCCCCTGGAGCCCGGCAAGAAGCTGGCGGAGGCGCTCACCTCGGGTGAGCTCGCCGCCGTGATTGGTCTCGACAAGATCGACAACCCCGACGTCAAGCCGCTGATTCCCAACGCGCGCGAGGCGGGTCTGGCGGCTCTGAGGAGTCGCGGGCACTACCCGATTAATCATCTGATCGTCGTGAAAGACGACCTTCTGGACAGCCACGCGGCCCTTGCCGCAGATGTCTTCGATGCATTTGCGCGGTCCAAGCGTCTCTACCTCGAGCGGCTGAAGAGCGGCGCCATCGAAAACCCAACCGAGGTCGATCACCTGCACCAGCGCGTCATGGCGATTACGGGCGATCCGTTGCCGTACGGCATCGAGCCGAACCGGCCGATGCTCCAGGAGCTCATCGACCACGCAGTGACGCAGGGCATCATCACGAATCGGGTGACGCCGGAGGAGCTCTTCGCCGACAACACACGCGATTTGATTGCGTGATGTGTACGATTCGCCTCGGCGGAACGGACGTCGCGTTTCTCTGCGCGTCAATCGATACGATTACGCGCGCCGGCCTTCGCGCCGGCATTCCGATGCCGTATGAATGCAACACGGGCTCGTGCGGCACGTGCAAGATGGAGCTCGTCTCGGGAGAGATCGACTCGATGCGGCCCGACGCGCCGGGCCTGGCCGATCGCGATCGCGCGAAGCGCCGGATTCTCGGGTGCCAGGCGCGGCCGACGCGCGAC
>DASPWV010000740.1:0-3894 GCA_035637635.1 Vicinamibacterales bacterium
GTTCCGCCGCCGCTAAAGCTCCGGCGGATTCGACGTAGCCTTCGCGAAGTCGAACTGGCGAAGGCGGTAAGACCGGCCGACCACAAGGCGTATGATCAGCCATCGGAGGTTCGATCATACGCCTTTCGTTTGTACTTGCTCTCGTCGTCTGCGCCGGTCTCGCTGTCTCAGCCCAGCAGAAAATGGAGCGGCCGGGAATCACCAACTTCACCAAGGTCGACGCTGTCGTTGCGTGCGGCGGCGCCACCGAGACGACTGCGCTTGCCGGACTCAAGGCCGACGGATTCAAGACGGTGATCAATCTCCGGCAGGCTACCGAACCAGGCGCGAACATCGAGCAGAACATGGCCGAGGCCAAGTCGCTCGGTCTCAACTACGTGCACATTCCCGTGAACGGGCAGGCACCCGATCCGAAGGCGGTCGACACCTTTCTTGAAACGATCGCGAACAAAGCCAATCAACCGGCGTACATCCACTGCGCGGCGGCAAGCCGCGTCGGCGCGTTGTGGCTTGTCAAGCGCGTGCTGCAGGACAACTGGCCAGTCGAGAAAGCGACGGAAGAAGCAAAGTTCATCGGACTGCGCAGCGGTCCGCTCGAGCAGTTCGCGTTGAAGTACATCGACGAGCATAAGAAATAGGAATCGCTGTCAGGCGCAGACCTCGGCCCGTCTTTACGGTGCCACCCGCCATCTTTCTTCCCAGGTGTCGCCCAGTCGCTCGAGAGCGACGCAGCCGTTTGGCGGAAACTGCACGCTGCCTGTTGCGGCGGTGAGGCGTTGCAACAGCGCGGGAAGAAACGGCATATGACCGGCGATAAGGACGTCGCTCGGTTCCGCTGCCAGCGCATTCACAATGGTTTCGGGGTTGTCATCGGGTTGCAGACCGCGCACGGCGTTGATCGGCGCAAACGGGTTGAGCACGCGTGTGCAGATTTCCGCAGTCTGGCGCGCGCGCAGCTTGCCGCTGTGCCACACCAGCGACGGCTTCGCGCCTCGTTCGAGCGCCCCATGCGCGACGCGCTCGGCTTGCGCCACGCCGATACTGGAGAGCGGCCGCGTGTGATCCACATCGGGCGGGACGGCATCCGCATGGTGGACGAGAAAGACGAACTGAGCCATTGACAGTCGGGGAGACGACACAGGATACTTGAGCGTCGTGTGGCGCGGCGATTTCACCGACTTGATGGGCCGCGCTCGTGGTTAGCCAACTATCTAAGTCGCGAGCAAAGCCCGCGATCAGATGCGGGCTTTTTTGTTGTTGACGAGCAGTACATAGCGCGAGGTTTTTCGCCCCGCGATCGTTCGCGGACGTGAAGGTCCGCGAAATAGCCGGAATCCGAAGGAGCATCATGTCGCAATTCACGTTCACGTCCGAGTCGGTTTCTGAAGGCCATCCAGACAAGGTCTGCGATTACATCTCCGACTCCGTTCTCGACGCCTGCTTCGAGCAGGACACGCGCAGCCGCGTTGCCTGTGAAACGCTCGTGAAGAGCGATCACGTGGTCCTGGCCGGCGAGGTCACGACCAACGCCACACTCGACTACGAGAAGATCGTTCGCGACGCCGTCAAGGAAATCGGGTACACGGACTCGTCGGAACCCTTTTGCGACGGAACGCTCAAGCTGCTCCCGCTGATCACGCGGCAGTCGAACGAAATCGATCAGGGCGTCACGGCAGCGACCAGTCAGAGCGGCGATCAGGGCGCAGGGGATCAGGGCATCATGTTCGGCTACGCCACTGACGAATCCGACGAGATGATGCCGCTGCCGATTCTGCTCGCACACAAGCTCACCTACACGCTCGCGCAGGACCGCAAGGCAGGCCGCGTCGACTTTCTCCGTCCCGACAGCAAATCTCAAGTTTCTGTTTCGTACGACAACTACGAACCGCGACAGGTCACCGCAGTGGTCGTCTCCACGCAGCACACGGCGGCTGCCGATCAGAAGCGCATCACGGAGTACGTGCGGGAAGATCTCGGGCCGCGCGCGCTCGGCCGCTGGTGGCGCCGGGACCTCTCACTGTTCGTCAATCCGACGGGCAGCTTCATTCACGGTGGACCATCAGCCGATGCCGGTGTCACGGGCCGCAAGATCATCGTGGACAGCTACGGCGGCTGGGGACGTCACGGCGGCGGCGCGTTCAGCGGAAAGGACCCATCGAAGGTCGATCGCAGCAGCGCCTACTTCTGCCGGTTTGTGGCGAGGCAAATCGTGGGCGCCGGCTTCGCGCGTCGCGCCGAGATACAAGTGGGCTACGCGATCGGCATGGCGAGGCCAGTCTCGGTGAAGGTTGACACGTTCGGCACCGGCGACGAGCGGGCGGCGGCCGAGTACGTAACGGAGAACTTCGACTTCCGTCCCAGGGCCATCATCGAACGTCTCAATCTGCTTCGGCCGATTTACCGGCAGACGACCAACTACGGCCACTTTGGACGCCTCGGGCTGCCTTGGGAAGAGCCGGTGGCCGTCGCGGCGAAGTAGAAGCCGCGACGAAGCATCTGGCGATCTCGTGATTATCGACGGGGATCGAAGCTGGAGATTAGCGGATTGGAGATCTCGAGGTCGAGGCCGGAGAGGCACAGAAGGCTCAGAGACTGTCGTCAGAATCTCGCGACGCTATTCTCTGTGCCTCTGTGTCTCGTTGACTTCGTCGTGTGTTAGTTGGCGAGCTTGATCGACTTCACGGCAATCATCTTGTTGCCGTCCTTCTCCGACACCTCACCGGTCACTTCGACTTTCTTCGCGACGAACTCGAGCATCTTCGCGTTCTGGTTCGCCGCATAATCGCCAGTTACCTGGAAGACGGCGTCGTCGGTCAGGATGCCGAGCGGCGAACCGCCCTTGGCGCAGGTCATCGCGCAGCCCGCATGCGCGTCGCCCTTGCCGTTGTCGCCCTGGCTCATGGCACAGGACAAGTCGACGACCTCGCCTTTGACGGTCATATCGGCGGCGAAGATCGGGGCCATCATCGCCGCGACAAATGCTGTGGCCGCCGCGATTGTAAGAATCTTGCGCATTTCGGGGACTCCTTGGGAATGGGTTGCAGGTCTCCGAAGCGGGAGACCGTCTGATGGTTGTATCGGCTCGGCGAGGTGATGTCAAGTGACGGGCAGGTGTGCTACTTTCGCCGCTCGTTAGAGTGCCTGGGGTGCCTGGAGTGCTGGGTGCCTGGGAGTGCTGGCTGGAGTAGCTCTACGCACGCTCGGCACCTTAGGCACCGTCGGCACTTTAGGCACCCTAGGCACCTTAGGCACTTTGATTACCGAGTGACGTCATGAAATACGACCGTCGGACAAGAAAGCCCCGCCACTACATCCTGCTTGCGCTCGCCGTGGCGCCCGCGTTCGCAGTCGCGCAAGCGCCGACGCCATCAATCGTCGCCATCCGAGGCGGCACGGTGCTCACGGTGACGCGCGGTGCCATTCAGAACGGCACCGTGATCCTGCGCGACGGCAAGATTGCCGCCGTCGGCGGACCGCAGACGACCATACCGCCAGGCGCCGATATCGTGGATGCGGCCGGCCGGTTTATCTCGCCCGGCATTATCGACTGCCATTCGCACATCGCCGCCGACTCCATCAACGAAGGCGGGACGACGGTGAGCTCGATGACGGGCATCGAGGATGTGCTCGATCCCACTGACGTCAACATCTATCGCGATCTTGCCGGTGGGTTGACGGTGGCGAACGTGCTGCACGGAAGCGCGAACCCGATAGGCGGCAAGAACCAGGTGATCAAGCTGCGCTGGGGCAAACCTCGCGCGAGCGATCTCGTCTTCGAGGGGGCGCCGCCTGGAATCAAGTTCGCGCTGGGCGAGAACCCGAAAGACCTGCGCTTTGGTGGCGGCGGCGGACAGCAGCAACAGCCTCCGCGGCGATATCCGGCCACGCGGCTCG
>DASPWV010000741.1:0-4079 GCA_035637635.1 Vicinamibacterales bacterium
ATCTGTGTCCATCTGCGGCTATCTGCGGCCGTTTCCGCGGCTGCTATATTGCCAGATCGCGAATGCGTTCGCGGACTTATGAAAACAACGGCAGACGTGGTGATCGTCGGCGGCGGCTGCATGGGCGCGAGCGTCGCGTACCACCTGGCCGCACGAGGGATGACAAACGTTGTGCTCATCGAGCGCGAAGCGCAGCTCGCGACCGGCTCGACCGGTCGCAACGCCGGTGGCTTTCGCCATCAGTTTTCCAATGCCGCCAACATTGAATTATCCAAGGAATCGGTTGCGCTGTTCGCAGAGTTCGAACACGTTGTCGGTTCTCCGATTGACTTCTGGCAGCACGGTTACTTGTTCCTCCTGTGCACCGACGAAAGTGTTGCCGCCTTCCAGCGGAATCTGGAGCTGCAACGCGCGCACGGCATACCCGTCGAGTGGCTGACCCCAGACGAAGCCACGCGTCTCGCGCCGGGCATCTCGGCAGACGGCGTCCTCGCCGCTACCTTCTGCGGCATTGACGGCGTTGCCGATCCCAATGGCGTAACCATGGGATTTGCGCGCGCAGCGCAGAGCCGCGGCGTGGAGATTCAGCGCGACACTGAAGTGGTCGCCATCGATGTGCACGATGCGAAGGTGAGCGCGGTGCGCACCACCAGCGGCTCTATCGCAACGGATATCGTCGTCAACGCCGCTGGCCCGTGGTCCGGCGAAGTGGGACGGATGGCGGGCATGGTTGTGCCGGTCGTTCCCGAGCGAAGACACATCTTCATCGCGCAGCCTCCCGGTGAAACGCCACACAGCTGGGATGACGAACCGTTTCGCGGCAGCGTGCCCTCGTCGCGAATTCTGGTGATCGATTTCGAATCGACGTTCTATTTCCATCGCGAAGGGGCTGGCCTCCTGTTTGGGATGGGCGATCCTGACGAGCGGCCCGGTTTCGACACGACCGTACGGTGGGATTTCCTGCCGAAAGTGATCGACGTCGCAGTGCGACGCCTGCCGGCACTCGGCGAGGCTGCCGTCTCTCACGCGTGGGCGGGGCTGTATGAAATGACCCCGGATCACAATCCAATCATCGGACCTTCTTCCGACGTGCGTGGCTTCTACACGATTGCGGGCTTCAGCGGTCATGGATTCCAGCACTCGCCCGCCGCCGGCCGCATCCTCGCGGATCTCATCGTCGGTCGCGATCCGAAGTTCGACGTCTCGCCCTTTGCGGCGGATCGCTTTGCCACGCGCGCGCTGGAAGGCGAAGCGAACGTGGTCTAGGAATGAACGCCGCCGCTGTCGATAGAATTGAAGGTTCGTCATGACCCTTCTCGATCTCATTGAGCGCCCGCCTGGCGATCGGACCGCGATCGTCCTCCCGGAAGAACACGTCACCGTCACTTACGAGTCGCTGCGCCGCCAGGTACGCGCCGTCGCTGACTCGTTTGCGAGCGCCGGCATCGGTCGCGGCGATCGCGTCGCGATGTCGCTGTCCAACGGGCTCCCGGCAATCGTCTGCTTTCTCGGGGCTTCGATTGCGGGAACCGCTGCCCCACTCAATCCGGGCTATCGGGAAGACGAATTCCGCTTTTACCTCGATGACACGAACGCTCGGCTTCTCGTTCTACCCGACGTCGGCGCAGCGGAAGCGCGCCGCGCCGCTTCTGACCGAGTGCCCGTGGTGACCGTCAGCGCAGCCGTCAAGGATGCTGTGCAACTCTCACTTTCCGCCGGCACGCGCAACGCCGCGCCGCCGGATTCCGAGGATGTCGCGCTGGTGCTGCATACGAGCGGGAGCACAGGACGCCCAAAACGTGTTCCGCTCAAGCATCGCAATCTTGCCGCGTCCGTGGAGAACGTCCTCCGCACCTACCAACTGACACCGGAAGACGTGTCGTTGTGCGTGATGCCGCTGTTTCACGTTCACGGTCTCGTGGCGTCGATGCTCTCGACGCTGGCGAGCGGCGGCACGGCGATCGTGCCTTCGCGCTTCAATCCGCTGAGTTTTTGGCGCATCGTTCGCGAACATCACGTCACGTGGTTCTCGGCCGTGCCGACCATGCACCAACTGCTGGTCGCTCGTCTCAAAAAGGGGGAACACACGCATACGGGACGGCTGCGATTCATTCGATCGTGCAGCGCTGCGCTATCGCCGGAAACAATGCAGACGATGGAGCAGGCGTTTGGTGTGCCGGTGCTCGAGGCGTACGGAATGACCGAAGCGTCGCATCAGATGACATCGAACCCGCTGCCGCCTGGCGCGCGAAAACCCGGCTCAGTGGGCACCGGTACCGGCGTGCGCATCGGCATCATGAGTCCCAACGGTAATTTGCTCGAGGGCGGCGAAGCCGGCGAGATTGTGATCCAGGGACCGAACGTCATCGATGGATACGAGAACAATCCCGAAGCCAACAAACTGTCGTTTATCAACGGCTGGTTCCGCACAGGCGATCAAGGCATCCTGGACGAGCCGGGCTACCTCACCCTCGTCGCGCGCATCAAGGAGCTCATTAATCGGGGCGGCGAGAAGATCTCGCCGCGTGAGATCGACGAAGTCCTGATGACACACCCTTCGGTGGCTGAAGCCGTCGCCTTTGGCGTGCCACACACGATGTGGGGCGAAGAAGTGGCGGCGGCTATCGTTCTGCGGGAAGGCGCCAACGCCGACGAGGCCGCCATCATGGCGTATTGCCGCGAGCGCCTCGCGGAATTCAAGTGCCCGAAGAAGATTCACATCACCCACGCCATTCCGCGCACGGCCACCGGCAAGATTCAGCGTCGCATCGTCGCCGCGGCGTACGCCAAGTCCGCATGAGGATCCTCGTCGCCGGTGCAGGCGCAATTGGCGCGTATGTGGGCGCGCGCCTCGCGCTGACGGGACAGGACGTGACGCTTTTTGCTCGCGGTGCGCATCTCGACGCAATGCGCGACCGCGGAGTGCGCATTGTCAGCGCGATCGGCGATGAGCAGGAAGCTCATCCGAAAGTGTCCGGAGACCTCGCCTCCATCGGCGCGGTAGACGTCATTTTCCTCGGGGTGAAGGCCCATCAGTTGACCGATCTGGCGCCACGCCTGCGGCCGCTGCTCGGATCCGGCACCATCGTCGTGAGCACTCAAAACGGCATTCCATGGTGGTATTTTCAGCGTCTTGGCGGGGAGTTGGACGGGCTGCGCCTCGAAACCGTCGACCCCGGCGGCGTTATCGCCGGAGCGATAGAAAGCGAGCGTGTCGTTGGATCGATCGTCTATTTCTCGACGGAGATTGTGTGTCCCGGTGTGATCCGCCACATCGAGGGCAACCGCATCTCGCTTGGCGAGCCTGACGGGTCGCGATCGGATCGCGTGCGGCAATTGGCGGAGATGCTGGTGGCGGCTGGACTCCGGGCGCCCATCACGACGAGAATTCGACACGAGATCTGGGTGAAGCTGCTCGGCAATGTCTCGCTGAATCCCGTGAGCGCGCTCACCGGCGCAACGCTCGTCGAGCTCGTGCGCGATCCCGACGCTGGACCGCTGGTGCGGCAGATGATGATCGAAGCCGATCGTGTTGCTGCGCGGCTCGGGATCGAGTTGCCTGTGTCGATCGATCAACGCATGGCCGGCGCCGAGAAAGTCGGCGAGCACAAGACATCCATGCTGCAGGATATCGAGGCGGGACGCCCGATGGAGCTCGATGCCGTCGTGGGCGGAGTCCTCGAGCTCGGCGAGCGCGTGGGCGTCCCGATGCCGTCGACACGAGCCGTCTACGCGTGCGCGAAGCTGCTCGATCGGCACCGCGCGCGAGTACGTGAGAAGGAGAGGTCATGAACAATCGATGGTTCCAGTTGGTCGCCTCGCTCGTGGCGATGATCATGATCGCCAACCTGCAATACGCGTGGACGCTGTTCGTCGTCCCAATGCAGAAGAGCACCGGCTGGTTGCTTCCGCAGATTCAATTCGCGTTTACCTTGTTCATCCTCTGTCAGACCTGGGTGCAGCCGCTTGACGGATGGCTCATCGATCGCCTGGGCCCTCGGCTCTTCATCACGCTCGCCGGTGTTTTCGCGGGGTTCGGGTGGGGGGCGCTGTCTGTGGCCTCGTCGCTTCCGCAGCTT
>DASPWV010000742.1:0-3552 GCA_035637635.1 Vicinamibacterales bacterium
GTTGAGCGTCAATTTGCCGGACAAGTCCAGCACGGTCACGTTACCGAGATCACGTCGCGAGAGTTCCATGGCGCACGCCTCCAGAGGCCCTCGAGAGAGGGAATCGGAAAAAAGGGCCTGCCCCATTCTTTTTGACCGCTCGAATCTTTTTGACCGCTCGAAAAAAAGGGGGCAGGCCCTTTTTTCCCCACGGGATTCTACTCCACTGTCCCCGTCCCGCGAAGTTGACCGACCTCCAGCCGCAGCACGCGGTCGCATTGTTGTGCAAGGCGCGGATTGTGCGTCGCGATGATGGCCGTCAACCCGAATTCCGCGTGCATCTCGCGCAAGAGCTGATGGAGCGCGTCGGCGGTGGTCTCGTCGAGATCGCCGGTCGGCTCGTCGGCCAGGAGCAGCGCCGGCTGCATCACGAGCGCGCGCGCGACGGCCACGCGCTGCTGCTCGCCGCCTGACAGCATTCCGGGACGATGGTCCAGGCGTTCGCCGAGTCCGACCCGTTCCAGCAGCGCGCGCGCCCGGGGCCGCGCGTCCGCTGCCGGAACTCGCGCGATTCGCAGCGGCATTTCGGCATTCTCGATCGCGCTGAACTCCGGAAGCAGATGGTGGAATTGAAACACGAAGCCGACATGACGGTTGCGAAAGGCGACCAGGTCCGCATCCATGACGCGTGCGACATCGACGTCGCCGACACGGACCTCCCCGCTGTCGGGCCGATCGAGGCCTCCGAGCACGTGTAGCAGCGTGCTCTTGCCGACGCCCGACGCGCCCATCACGGCAACCATCTCGCCCTGTTCGACCGCCATCTCGAGATCGCGCAGCACGTGCAGCCGGTGTCCGGCGACGGGATAGGACTTGTTCAGCCCACGCGCTTCTACAAAAGCCATGGGTTAGGACCCGCTGCGCGGGAGGGAGCCACTTTGTCGGACGGACCCTCGCGTCCGCTCGGGGAGGGTTCGAACGACAGCGTTCCGGCGTAGCCGGTCCTACTCATATCTCAACGCCTGCGCAGGATCGAGTTTTGCCGCCTGTCGCGACGGGTAAAGCGTCGCGACAAAGCACACAACCACCGCACCGAGCACGACAAACGTCAGATCCCAGGGCAGCACTCGAAACGGCAAATAGGTGATCTGATACACATCGCTCGGAATGTTGATCACGCGGTACTTGTCGAGCAGTCTCGATACGAGCACGCCCATCGTCGCGCCCATAATCGTGCCGAGGACGCCGATGACCAGCCCCTGCAGCAGAAAGATGAACATGACACTTCGAGAGGACGCGCCCATCGTTTTGAGAATGGCGATATCGCGCGTCTTCTCCATGACGAGCAACACGAGCGACGCAATGATGTTGAGCGCGGCGACGCCGACGATGAGGCCGATTCCGATGCCCATGGCGATTTTCTCGAGCCAGAGCGCGGAATAGAGCGGGCGATTGAGATCGGCCCAGTCGTTGGTTAGATAATCCGCCCCGAGCGTCTGCGGGATCTGATCGGCAATCGCGGGAGCCGCATAGAGGTCGTTGACGCGTAATTCAATGTGATCGACCGCGCTCGTGCCCATCAGCTTCCCGGCAGACTCGAGCGAGACGTACGCGTACGCCGAATCGAATTCAAGCAAGCCCAGTCGAAAGACGCCGACGACCTGAAACCGCCGCTGTCGTGGCTGCATGCCAAAGGGCGAGAGCGTTCCCTGGGGCGTGATGATCGTCACCGAGTCGCCGACGGAGGCGCTCAGCGAGCTGGCGAGATCGTACCCAATCAGAATTCCTGGCGGCGCCTCGTCGGTGGTCTGGCCAACGGCCGCGAGCGAGCCCTTGGTGATGGCGCGACCGAGCTCGGTGACTTCGCTTTCGAGCGCGGGGTCGATTCCCTTGATTGTGACGAACCCTTCCGACGTCGCGCTCGTGATGAGGCCCCGCGTCGTCAGCGCGGGCGCACCGCCGGCGACACCAGGAACGGTCTTCAGCTTCGCGATTTCCGCACGGTAGTCGTCGATGCCGCCGCGTTTCCAGACATACACGTGCGCGGTCGAACCGAGGATGCGATCGCGAAGCTCCTGCTGCAAGCCCGTCATGATCGCGAGCGCAATCACGAGCGCCATGACGCCGACCGTGACACCCAGTGTCGAGACGAGCGAAATGACCGAAATGAACACCTGGCGCCGTTTGGCCAGGAGATACCGGAGCGCGATTTGGACTTCGAAAGGGGCGTTCATAGAGAACCCAGAACTCAGAACGAAGAACGAAGAACGAAGAACCAGGAACGAGGAACGAACAACGAAGAACTAGGAAGCGGCTTCTCGAGGACGCATCAGAGGAAAAAGAATCACGTCACGAATCGAAGGCGAGTTTGTCAGAAGCATGACCAGGCGATCCACGCCGATGCCTTCACCGCCTGTCGGCGGCAAGCCGTACTCGAGCGCGCGAATGTAGTCCTCGTCCATTTCATGCGCTTCCTGGTCGCCGCGGGCACGATCGGCGAGCTGCGCCTCGAAACGGCGCCGCTGCTCCGCGGGGTCGTTCAGCTCGCTGAACGCGTTGGTGATTTCCATGCCGCCGACATACAGTTCAAATCGCTCGACCGTCTCAGGATCGTCGGCGCGCTGCTTCGACAGCGGTGATACCTCCGTCGGGTAGTCATAGACAAAAGTCGGCTGCACCAGATCTTCTTCCGCGAGCTTTTCGAACATCTCCGTGACGATCTTGCCGGTGCCCCACCCCGGCTCGATCTCGAGGCCGAGCCGTTGCGCCAGATCCCTCGCCCGTTCCTGCACGCGAATCGAATGTTCGTCAACGGCCACGCCCAGACGCTTGGCAGCGGCATCCACAACGAGCTTTCGAAACGGCACGCGCTTGAACGGAGGCTTCAACGAAATCGTCTCTTCTCCCCACGTGACGGTGTCGGTTCCGACCGCGTACTCGACCACGTAGGACAACATCTCCTCGGTGAGCGCCATCAGATCGTTGTAGTCCGCGTACGCCCAATAGAACTCGAGCATGGTGAACTCGGGATTCCACCGATAGCCGATGCCCTCATTTCTGAAGTTACGGTTGATCTCGAAGACCCGTTCGATGCCGCCCACGACCAGCCGCTTCAGGTAGAGCTCGGGCGCGACGCGAAGATACAGCTTCATGTCCAGCGAGTTGTGGTGCGTCACGAACGGCCTCGCGAGCGCGCCACCCGGAATTGGCTGCATCATCGGCGTTTCCACTTCCAGAAACCCGCGCGACGTCAAGAATTCGCGAAGCGCGGCGACGGTGCGGCTTCGGATCTCGAAGACCTTCCGCACCTCTGGATTGACGGCGAGATCGAGATACCGCTGGCGATAGCGAAGCTCGATGTCCTGCAGCCCATGCCATTTCTCAGGCAGCGGAATGAAACATTTCGCGAGAAATTCAAGTCGCGACGCCCAAATCGACAGCTCGTTGGTTTTGGTCCGAAACACATGTCCGGCGACGCCGATGTAATCGCCGTAATCGAGCAGGCGTGACATGGCAAAGTCGCGTTCGGGCACGCTGTCCTGGCGAACGTAGACCTGAATTCGACTATGGCCG
>DASPWV010000743.1:0-3248 GCA_035637635.1 Vicinamibacterales bacterium
CTTTGCCCCAGCGGCAACCTTCCCAAGGATTGAAGTCGGCCGATGGGGCCGCTTCGGACCACGAGCGGCAGTTGCCTGGGACGTTACCGGACGCGGAAAGACCGTGGTCAAAGCCTCATACGGCTGGTTCAACACCGAAGCGGCGCTGTCCGCCGACTACAACCCAAACACCATATTCACGACCGACTATTGGTGGCACGACCTGAACGGAGATGGGAAGTATCAGGCTGGCGAAGTCGATCTCAACACCACGGGCAACGCACCCGACTTCATCAGTACGACCAGCGCGGCGAACGCGCGCATCAATCCGGACCTGAGGTTGTCGCGCGTGCACGAAGTGAGTGCGTCCATCGAGCACGAGCTCGCGGCGCATCTCGCGGTGCGCGGACTGTATGTGATGAAACGCGCGGGCGATGGTTTCTCCACCATCAACGTGTTGCGTCCGTACAGCGCTTTCAACATTCCAATTACCCGCCGCGACCCCGGACCAGACGGCCTGCTCAACACCGGCGACGAGGGTGACATCGTCACGATCTACGATTACGACTCGGCCTATCGCGGGAGCAACTTCGTCGGCAATCAGGCGACCAACAGGCCCGACGGCCGAAGCGACTACTTCAATTCGTACGAAGCGCAGATCATGAGACGTCTCACCGGGAGCTGGTCGGTCCTTGCCGCTTATACGGCCACCAAGTACCATCGCTGGATCGTCGGCGTGCCGCAAAGCCCGAACGACGAATTCTTCCCGCTCGACAGCAGCTGGCGGTGGAACTTCAAGTTGAACGGCAACTACAACTTCCCTCATGACATCGTCATTGGCGGCATCGTGGAGCTCGTGAACGGCGCGCTTGGTCAGCGAACGTACGTCTTCCGCGCTACCGACGCGAGCGGTCCGCCGCTGCGGCAGCTGGCGTCGGCAACGATCCGGCTGGAACCGTACGGTTCCCGAAAGGAGCCGCATCAGACGACGTTCAATGCGCGCGTGTCGAAGAAGGTCGCGTTCTCCGGCCGATCGCTGAACTTCAGTTTTGACGTGCTCAACGTCACGAACTCGAATGCGATCACTCAGGTTACGTATGTGTCGGGCCCGAGCTTCGGGAGGGTCACCGATATTCTGCCGCCGCGTTCGCTGCGCGTCGGCGTGACGTTTGATTTTTAGCTGTCGGTGAGGCGGGGCTGAAGCCCCGCCACTACGGCCTGGCAATGAGCGGCTTTGCGTTCGTTACGACAGATCTGGGAGGTGTTATATGACGCGTGTCTCGCGATGGGTTGTCGCGTCCACGATTGCGGTGGTGTTCGCAGCGGTCTCATTGGGCGGCCTGAGGCTCGCTGCGCAATCGCCGGCCGGCGGCGCGGCCCGCGAGAACAGCATGACGTTTGCCCTGACGGGCGACTCGATCATCACGATGAAACTGTCGGTTCACAGCGAACCCCAATTCACCAGGATGATCGATCTCATCCGCGGCGCGGATGCGGCGTTCACGAATCTCGAGATGCTGTTTCACGACTACGAGCCGTATCCGAGCACGCAAAGCGGCGGCACCTACATGCGGGCCGATCCCGCCCTGGCGAAGGAGCTCGTGTGGGCCGGCTTCGACATGGTCGCGCGCGCGAACAACCACACGAACGATTACGGCGTGGAGGGTCACCGCCTGACGACAAAGTACGTCGCAGCCGCCGGGCTGGTGCAGGCGGGCGTGGGCGAAAGCCTGCGCGAGGCAAGGGAAGCCCGGTTCCTCGAGACGGATAAAGCGCGCGTCGCCCTGATTTCGACGGCGTCGACATTCCCGGATCCGAGCAGAGCGGGCGTGTCATGGGGCGATACTCGCGCGCGGCCTGGACTCAATCCTCTTCGGTTCCGCACGACGACCGTCCTGACGCGACAGCAGTTCGACGCGCTGCGAAGCGCCCTTGCGGGCGCCGGCATCGGCGGCCGCGGCGGGCAGACCGAGGGCGCCACGGAGCTGACCGCCTTCGATCGGCGATTCGTCGTCGGCGACAAGCCCGGCACACACACCGAGCCGCTCAAAGAGGACGTCGAGGGGATGGCCGCGGTCGTTCGAGATGCAAGCAAACAGGCGGATTACGTCATCGTGTCGTCGCACACGCACGAAGGTGGCGCGGATCGCTTCACGCCGCCGGAGTTCTTCGTGACGTTCTCGCACGCGATGATCGATGCCGGCGCGGACATGATCACCGTCTCCGGACCGCACGTGCTGCGTGGTATCGAGATCTACAAAGGCAAACCGATCTTCTACTCGCTGGCGAATTTCATCTTCGAAAACGAGACGCTGCTGCGGCAGCCGCCGGAGAACTACGAGCCGCTGGGTATGCCTCCCGGCAGCGGGGTTGGCGAGTTCAACGATCGACGCTCGAACAACGACACGACAGGCTTTCCTGCCGATGAATACATTTGGGAGTCGGTCATCGCGATGCCGCGCTTTGCCGGTGAGCAACTTGCCGAGGTGAAGCTCTATCCCATCACGCTCGGCTTCAAGAAGCCTCGGCCTCAGCGTGGATTTCCCATGCTCGCCGGTCCGGAGTTGGCTAAGAAGATCATCGACGACGTGGCGAAGTTCTCAGCGCCGTTCGGCACGAAGGTCGACTTCAAGGATGGCGTAGGCGTCGTGAGCCTGGGCGCGAACAGAACGAACCAGTAACGGGCGCGGCAAAGCGGGAACGCGACGCCCGGATGCGCGTGGTCGTGTCTCCCTGATGCTGCCCGTCCGGTAGCACAGATAGGTTGGCGTGTGCTACAATGTCGAGATGAAGGCATACGTGCACGCGAGGCTGACGCCGGCAGACCGAGCGGTGCTGGACGAGTTGACGCAGACAACTGGCCAGACCGAATCGGAGATCATCAGACGCGGGCTGCAGTTGGCGGCCGTCGAGGAGCGTCGCCGCCGGAGCGCGCTCAACGTCGCTGGAAAGAGCGTCGGACGGTTCAAGAAAGGTCCGCGAGATCTGTCGACGAACAAGAAGCATTTCGCCGGTTTCGGGGAGTGAGCCCTCCGGGCGTTCTGCTCGATACCGGCCCGCTCGTCGCTCTCCTCTCACAGAAAGACACCAACCACGCGCGAGCGCGCCAGCTCTTCGCGGCGTGCCTGCCTCCGCTGCGATGCTGCGAAGCGGTCGTAGCCGAGGCGTGCTTCCTCATGCGGAAAGTGGATCCCGCAGGGCCTGCTGAAGTCGTCGCGCTCGGGAGACGCGGCGTCTACGAAATCGCCATTGCTGCCGAAAAACAGTGG
>DASPWV010000744.1:0-4035 GCA_035637635.1 Vicinamibacterales bacterium
CGTCCTCTCCCGGCAGATCGTACTCACGCCCGAGCAGAAGGCGACCGCCGTCCAGAAGTTGCGCGAAGCCTTTAACGCGTATCAGCAGCAGCGCTCGGCTGCCACCGGCCCGGAGACCCACTAGGAGGCATCATCATGACCGTTCACAGGCACCGGCTCGTGTGGGGCAGCCCGCTTGTCCTCGCGATCCTCGCGCTCGCAGTCAGTCAGTGCGCGCCGCGCGCGCCGCAGCAACGCCGAGCCGCGGCAGGTGCGACGTCGGACATCGCACAAGCAGCGCAGAAGGTGTACGTCGCGCCAGGCGACCTCGACCCGTACTACATGTTTTCGTCCGGCGGGCACTCGGGCAACGTGTACGTCTATGGGATCCCGTCGATGCGCCACCTCGTGACCATCCCGGTCTTCACGCCGTATCCGGCGACGGGTTACGGATTCGATGACGACACGAAGAAAATGCTTGGGGACCTCACGTGGGGCGACGCCCATCATCCCGCGCTGTCAGAGACAAAAGGCGAATACGACGGCCGCTGGCTCTTCATCAACGAGATGAACGGCCGCATCGCGCGCATCGACCTTCGCGATTTCAAGACGAAGCAGATCCTCGGCCCCGTGCCGAATCTTCACGGCAATCACGCCTCCTCGTTCGTCACGCCGAACACCGAGTACGCAATGATGGCGACCCGCTTCTCCCGCCCGGTGCCGCAGCGGCCGGTGGGCGTCGACAAGTACGCCACTGAATACAAAGGCATCATCGCTGGGGTGAAGATCAACCCAACGAGCGGCGAGATGACGCTCGCTTGGGAGATCCTCATGCCGCCCTTTGATTACGACCTGGGCGATGCCGGCAAGCTCGTGTCGGACGGCTGGATGTTCTTTAGCTCGTACAACACCGAGCGCGCCACGGGAAAGCTCGAAGTCACCGCCTCGCAGCGCGATCGCGATTACATCGCGGCCGTTGATTGGCGAGCCGCCGAAAAGGCCATCGCCGACGGGAAAGGCGACGTCATCGACGGCGTCAAGGTGATCGATCCGGCGAAGGTCGCGGGCATTGTGTATCTCATGCCGTGCGGCAAGTCTCCTCACGGCGTCGATGTCTCGCCCGACGGCAAGTACATCGTCGGATCCGGCAAGCTCCAGGGCGTCACCACGGTCTTCAACTTCGAGAAGATCCAGACGGCCATTCGCAATCGCGATTTTCTCGACGACGAGGACGCGATTCCTGTTCTCAAATACGAGTCGATCAAGGATGCGGAGGTCCCCGTCGGCCTGGGACCACTCCATACGCAGTTTGGTCCGGACGGCATGGCGTACACCTCGCTGTTCGTCGACAGCGCCATCGCCAAGTGGAAGCTCGGGACGTGGGAAGTCATCGACAAAGTGCCGATGTCGTACTCGATCGGCCATCTCGCGGCGGCAGAGGGCGACACGGTGAGCCCCGACGGCACCTGGCTCGTCGGCCTCAACAAGCTCTCGCATGGCCGGCACCTGTCCGTGGGCCCGTCACAGCCCGAATCATCGCAACTGCTCGATATCACCGAGGAGAAGATGAAGCTCGTGTACGACGCGTTTACCGAGCCTGAGCCTCACTACGCGCAGATCATCAAGGCGGACAAGATCAAACCCATCGAGGTGTACCCCAAGGAAGAGAACAAACATCCGCTCGCGGTTTGGGACATCAAGGATGCCGGTGTCACGCGGCAAGGAAAAAAGGTGCTGGTCAAGATGGTCGCGGTGCGATCGACGTTGACGCCGACAGACTTCGAAGCGAACGAAGGTGACGAGGTCACGGTCGCCATCACCAACATCGAGCAGACCGAAGCCGTGAAGCTCGATTACAACATCAATCTCGTGGTCGATCCCGGCGAGACAAAGACCGTGACGTTCACGGCAAAGAAGAAAGGCGTTTTTGCCTACTACTGCACGAACTTCTGCTCGGCCCTGCACCAGGAGATGCAAGGCTACTTCATCGTCAAATAGCGATCGCTCAGGGAGGTCGCGATGAGGGTCTTTCTCGCCCGCGCAAACCGGTTCATGGATGAACCGCTGGACCTCGGCCCGCGGCTGCTCATGGCGGTCGCGGCGGCGTGTCTCGTCGCGACGTTCTTTCTTCCGCTCTGGAACCTGACGATGTTCGCGCCGCAGTATCCCGGCGGATTGCGGCTCGACATCTACTCATACGCGTTGCATGGAGGCAACAACGGGCAGGACATCAAGGAGATTAACGTGCTGAACCATTACATCGGCATGCACGATCTCGCGGAGGCCGACTTCACTGAGTTCAAGTGGATGCCGTTCTTCGTCGGCGCGCTGGCGCTGCTGATTCTGCGCTCGGTCGTCCACGGCAAGGTTGCGTCGCTCGTCGATGTCACCGTGCTGTTCACGTACTTCGGCCTCTTTTCCCTCTGGTCGTTCGCGTACAAGCTCTATCGATACGGGCACGACCTGGCGCCGACGGCGGCTGTCAAAGTACCGGCGTTCATGCCTCCCGTGTTCGGCTACCGGCAGATCGCGAACTTCGAGGTCTACTCGTATCCGCAAGGCGCGTCGTATGCGATGGCGATTGCGCTCGCGCTTCTCGGCGCGGCATTCGTCATCGCCTGGCGTCAGATCGCTCGCGAGCGGACGCAGGCGCTCGCCGCATGAGCGGCGCCAGCCTGTTGATCGTTGCGGCGCTGGCTCAGGCCGCCGATCAGGCCGTGCCGATGGTGACACGGGCCGGCGCA
The DNA here is from genome assembly GCA_035637635.1 of Vicinamibacterales bacterium. GTDB lineage: Bacteria > Acidobacteriota > Vicinamibacteria > Vicinamibacterales > UBA2999 > DASPWV01. The sequence continues at coordinate 2,724 of DASPWV010000744.1, forward strand.
GTCGAGGGACGTCCGCTGCCGGAGCATACGTCACCCGTTCAGGCGCTCATCGATGCGGCGAAACCCGGAGACCACGTTGTGGTTCCCGCCGGGACGTACGGGGGCGATCTGATCATCGACAGAGCCATCACACTCGACGGACGAGGCCGCGTGCGGCTTGTCGGGTCGGGGACCGGCAGCGTCGTGCGCGTGCGTGCGGCGGGAGCAGCGGTCATCGGCGTCGAAATTGACGGGCAGGGCGGCGGCGATCTCGGACGCGATTCGGCAGGCATTCACGTCTCTGCGCCGCGTGTGCATATCGCGGACTGCCGAATTGTTCGGACGCTGTTTGGCATCTACCTTCGCGCGGCTGACGGGGCCGCTGTCGACCGCTGCGTCATCGAAGGCATGCCCGGCCGGCCGCCCGGCGAAATCGGATCCGGCATTCATCTCTGGAACACCACCGGCTTTACCCTGACTGGCAACGACATCGTCGCGACTCGCGACGGCATTTACATCCAGTCTTCGACGCACGGTTTTGTGCGCGGCAACCGGGCGCGGGATCTGCGCTACGGCCTGCATTACATGTTTTCCGACGACAACGTGTTCGAGGACAACACGTTCGAAACGAGCGCCGCCGGAAGCGCCGTGATGAACTCACGCCGCGTCACGTTCCGACGCAACCGTCTGCTGCGCAACCGCGGGTTTGCATCCGTCGGACTGCTGCTCAAATCATGCGAGGACGTGCTCGCCGAAGACAACCTGATCGTAGACAACGCTCGCGGCCTGTTTCTCGAGGACATATATCGCAGTCGGTTTCAGCGCAACGTGATTGCAATGTCGGACCAGGCGATCGTGTTGTACGACTCGAGCCAGAGGAACACCTTCGAAGGCAACGCCTTCGTCGCGAATTTCACGCCGCTCGTGCTCGTGGGTCGTCGGACGGATACGCGGTTCGACGGTAACTACTGGTCGGATCACAACGTACCGGATCTGGACGGCGATGGCTTCGCGGACAGACCGTACAGGCTAGCCAACGTCTTCGATCACCTCCGGGGCAATCTTACCGCCGCGGATCTCTTTGCCCGTGGGCTCGCCGCATCAGCCCTTGGCGCCGCGGAGCGGGCCTTTCCCGTCTTGGATCTGGTGCCCGTCGTCGACAGCCATCCCTTGGCGCGCTTGCCCCGTCTGTCGGCGATTCCTTCGGCGCCGCAGCGCGATGACCGTCGGCCGGCCAGTACGACGCTGCCCGCGCTATCGCTGCTTCTGGCCGGTGCTCTCACACTTGTCGCAGGCGCGCGGCGAATTGGAGGCGGCGCGTGATCGAGTACGC
>DASPWV010000745.1:0-2930 GCA_035637635.1 Vicinamibacterales bacterium
GATGCCATCGTGCACGAGGGCGTCCCATACTATTGGCAGAAGGATAGAGAATTCGAAAAGTTCATCGATCTGCCGCTCCGCTCCTCCGCTGAATTCGAGCTCGCATCGAACGGCGACGACGACGTTCGCGCGATGCTGAGCAAGCACGGCTGGCGGCACGTATCGGTCGATGACGTCGCGCAGAACTCCGACGACTACCGGGATTATGTCTGGTGCTCGGGAGCAGAATTCACGGTTTCACGGGACCAGTACGTGCGGCCGCGCACTGGATGGTTCAGCGACCGAAGCGCATGCTACCTCGCAGCCGGCCGGCCTGTGATTACACAGGAAACAGGCTTCAGCAAGTTTATTCCGACGGGACGCGGACTGTTCGCGTTCAGCAGCATGGAGGAAATTCTGTCAGCTACTGAGGCGATAAGATCCGACTACGAAGGCAACTCCAACGCGGCACGCGAAATCGCGGCCGAATATTTCGCCGCCGAAAAAGTTGTCGGAAGCCTGATGGATCGGGCGGGGCTATGACCACGGCCACAAAGCCTCTCGTCAGCGTGGTTGTGAACAACTACAACTACGGCAGGTTCCTCGCCCAGGCGATCGACAGCGCGCTTTGCCAGACCTATTCTCCAATCGAAGTGCTGGTCGTGGACGATGGCTCAACGGACGACTCCCGGGAGGTGATCGCCTCATACGGAGATCGCGTAGTTGCCGTGCTGAAAAAAAATGGTGGGCAGGCTTCGGCGTTCAATGCCGCGATTGCGGCATCGCGAGGAGACGTGCTGATCTTTCTGGATGCGGACGACGTTCTCCTTCCCACTGCCGTCGAGCTGGCGATGGAAAGATTCGGACCCGGCGTGGTCAAGGTTCACTGGCCGCTGTGGAGAGCGAACGACGACCTCGAGCGAACGGGTCAGCAGATTCCCTCGGAAGATCTTCCCGTAGGCGACTTGCGCGCCGTCACTTTCCGCGAGGGACCAGCCACGAGTCTGAGCCCCCCAACGAGCGGCAACGCATGGGCGCGGGAGTTTCTCGAGCGCGTAACCCCCATCCCCGAGCCCGAGCATCGAATCGGGGCTGATGGATACCTCTACGGACTGGCGCCGGCATTCGGCACGATCGAACGCGTTACCACTCCGCAAGGTGTGTATCGGATTCACGGTGGCAACAGCTACCGGCACATGGCGGTGGAAGAGCGACTGCGCCTGGGAATACGATCCTTCGAGCATCAGTGGCAGCTGCTGGAAGAGCACACTCTGGAGACCGGTATTCCCGCCGACCGGGCCAACTGGGAGCGTCGATCATATTTCCACCGGCTGCGTGCGGCCATCGGCCAGATCGAAAAACTGGTTCCGGCCGACGAGACCCTCATACTGCTTGATGAAGACCGCTGGGCGCTGGACGGTAGCCTGAGCGGCCGTACTGTTTTGCCGTTTCTCGAATGCGATGGCATGTATTGCGGAATGCCTGAAAACGACGCAAACGCCATTGCCGAGCTGGAGCGTCTGCGTGCAGAGTCCGGCGCAAATTATTTCGTCGTTGGATGGCCCGGATTCTGGTGGCTCGACTACTACACCGGGTTCGCTGCACACCTTCGAAGCAGTTTCCCCTCTCTGCTGTCGAACGACGATCTCGTGGTATTCGGCCTGAGCCTGTGATGGAACCGCGAACAGCAAGCATGGCTGGTGAAGGCGCGCGCGAGGCACCTCTCGTGAGCGTGGTCGTCAACAACTACAACTATGCTCGGTTCCTCCGCGAAGCCATCGACAGCGCGCTGGCGCAAACCTACGTGCCGCTCGAGGTGGTCGTGGTGGACGATGGATCCACCGACGAGTCGCGCGACGTTATCGCGCGTTATGGCAACCGCATCACCGCCGTATTGAAGGAGAACGGAGGTCAGGCGTCGGCATTCAACGCCGGATTTGCAGCCGCTCGCGGCGAAGTGGTGATTTTTCTCGACGCCGACGACGCATTGCTGCCGACGGCAGCGCAAAGCGCTGTCGACCGATTCTCGCCGGGCGTCGCCAAAGTCTACTGGCCGCTTTGGGAGATCGATTCAGAAGGCAACGCGATGGGAACGATGATTCCGACCGAGCCGCTGACTGAGGGAGACTTCCGCGACAGGGTACTTCGTCTCGGACCCATCGCGTGCCGGGAAGCGCCGACTTCAGGCAATGCATGGTCACGCAGTTTTCTCGAGCGCGCGCTGCCGATGCCCGAGGCGGAATACAGGATCAACGGCGACTGCTACCTCAGCACACTGGCGCCGATTTATGGCGGCGTACGTACCTTGCCCGACCCGCACTCTCGCTATCGGATTCACGGAGCGAATCGTTACGTGCTGATGACTGTCGGCGAGAAGAGCAGGCGTCAGTTCAACATGTACGTCAATCGCTGCGAGCTGCTCGCTCATCATTTCATCGCGATGGGAATCCAGGTCGATCCAACCATCTGGCAACAGGGAAATTGGCATTACGATTACCTGCAGCGCGTGTGGACGGCCTCAGAGGAGATCGCGTCTCTGATCCCGGAGGGAGGCCGCTTCGTCTTCATGGATGACGGATCATGGGGCGACGGCCGTGTAGGGACGCCGGTGATCGAAGGACGAACTGCAATACCGTTTCTGGAACGCAACGGCGGCTATCACGGCCGCCCCGCAGATGATGAAACTGCGATTCGCGAGCTTACCCGCCTGCGCGCGGAGCGGCGCCCCACGTTTCTGGTGGTCGTGTGGCCGGCGTTCTGGTGGCTCGAGTATTATGCGGAGTTCGCCGCGCACGTCAGGGACTCGTTTCCCTGCGTGATGCAGAATGAGCGGATCGTCGCGTTTGACCTCTCCGCGTGATGGAGACGGTCAGGGGAAACGCGAAGCCTGAAGCCACACCGCCTGGCTCTCCGCTGGCGAGCGTTGTTCTCAATAATTACAACTACGCGCG
>DASPWV010000746.1:0-4235 GCA_035637635.1 Vicinamibacterales bacterium
CCCGATCCTTCATCGCCCAGCACAAAACCCCAGCCGCCGGCGCGCGCGGCAAAACCCGAGGCATTGACGCCGTATGCAATCGAGCCGGTGCCGGCAATCAGGACGACGCCGGGCTCGTCGCCGAGACCGGCCACGAGCGCAATCAACGCGTCGTTGACGACAAGCGTGTGGGTTCTGAAGCCGAGGCGGCGCATGATCGCGCGGATTGTGCGATCGTCTTCTTCCCGATCGACGCCCGCCACGCCGAGGCACACTGACGAGGCGAGGACGGCGCGTTCTGCAAGCGCCTGATCGATCACGCCGTGAAGAACCTTTTCGACTTCGAGCTCGCCGTGCGCCTGGAGATTCGCGCCGCCGCCGCGGCCTTCGCCGACAATGTGGCCGTTGACGTCGGCCAGATAGCAAACGGTTTTTGTACCTCCTGCATCGATGCCAAGGACGTACATGGCTACAGCTTATGTTAGATTTGTGTGCGTTCGTGCGGTCAAGCTGCGCCGGTTGTCGTCAACGCCGGCTGATGCAACGAATCACCACTGCGGGAGATTAGGTGCACGCGCTGGATCTCGGCGTTCTCGTTGTGTACCTCGTCGGCATCGTCCTCTTCGGTGCTCGCTTCTCGCAATCGCAACACACTATTCAGGATTATTTCGTTTCGGCCCATAAACTGCCGTGGTGGGCGGTAATGGGCTCAATCGTCGCCACCGAGACGAGCACCGTCACGTTCATCAGCGTGCCGGGTTTTGCATATAGCACGGACTTCACGTTCCTTCAGCTCGTGATGGGCTACATGATCGGCCGCATCATCGTGTCGATCATCTTCGTGCCCGCGTACTTCAAAGGGCAGCTGCTCACCGTCTATCAGCTGCTCGGCGAGCGATTCGGCGGAGGCGTGAAGAGGCTGGCTTCAGGAATCTTTCTGCTCACGCGCAGCCTTGCGGATGGATTTCGCCTCTTCGCAACCGGACTCGTGCTCGCCGCTGTGCTGCGTGTTTCCCCCGGTACCGATGCGATGGCCCGCGCCTGGTTTCCAGCAGTCGACCCGACATTCTCGATTCTCGTCGCATCGGTGCTGATCATCGGCGTTGCGACGATGGTCTATACGTACTTCGGGGGCATGACAGCCGTCGTCTGGACCGACGTGACGCAGCTTGTCGTCTATCTCGTCGGCGCCGGCGTGTCGGCCCTCGTGCTCCTCAGTCAGATCCCCGGAGGTTGGAACGAGGTTGCCTCGATCGGTGGCGCCGCCGGGAGGTTCCGGCTGTTCGACTTCACATTTGATGTGACGCGCAGCTACACCTTCTGGTCAGGAGTCATCGGCGGCGCGTTCCTGACGACCGCCACGCACGGAACGGATCAATTGATGGTGCAGCGGTACTTCTGCACCGAGGACAAGCGCCAGGCGCGCAAGGCCCTGCTCTGGAGCGGCGTCGTCATATTCACCCAGTTTGTTCTTTTTCTCGCGATCGGCGTGATGCTGTTCGTCTTTTACACACAGCATGCGCCCGCAGAAATCGCCGAATTCACACGCAACGGCCGACTCCTCAGCGATCGCATCTTTCCGTATTTCATCGTTCGACATCTTCCAGCCGGCGTCGTCGGGCTGGTCATCGCGGCGATCTTTGCCGCAGCGATGTCCACGCTATCGTCGTCACTCAATTCATCATCGGCAGCGGCCGTAAACGATTTCTACCTGCCGGCGACCGCCGGAACGCGCGGTGACCGTCATTATCTCACCGTGTCACGCATGCTCACCGCCGCGTTCGCGGTCGTGCAGATGGTCGTGGCGGTTGCGGCTATCCAGCTATCGAGCCGCGTCGTCGACGAGGTGCTCGGCATTGCCTCGTTTACGAACGGGATCATCCTTGGCGTGTTCTTTCTCGGCACGTTCACGTCGCGTGTGGGGCAACGCCCGGCGCTCGTGGGAATCGCCGGAGGCGCGAGTGTGATGCTCTGGGTCCGGATCGCCACCCTGGTGTCGTGGCAGTGGTACGTGCTGATTGGGTCGATCGCCACGTTCGCCATTGGCTGGGCCGCGTCGCTCGTGTCGCCTGCGGCCGTGAATGACAGGTCTGCTCTGCGGACGTGAATCGCGAGGCCTTCCACCACGCGCGCGCAGTGATTGCCGATGCCGTCGCGCGTCGCGTCTTTCCGTGTGCGGTCGCGGAAGTCGGTCACGCGTCCGGCGCGCTCTGGCGTCATGCCGCAGGACGATTGACCTACGACTCCGGCGCAAGCGTTGCGTCAGAAGACACGATTTTCGATCTCGCGTCGCTCACCAAGGTGATCGCAACCGCGACCCTCGCGCTCATCCAATATCAGCGCCAGCAACTCGGACTCGAAGAGCCGCTTCATCGCCACCTGGCTGGTTGGAAAGGACGCGAGCGTGAAGCCGTCACGGTGCGCGATCTGCTCGAACACTGCTCCGGTCTCCCGGCTCATCAGCCGTATTACCAGATGCTGGCCGGCCGGCCCGCGTTTGAGAGCGCGATTTGCGCGGAGCCGCTGGCGTATTCGCCTCGAACCCAGTCGTTGTACAGCGACCCTGGATTCATCCTGCTCGGATTCGCTCTCGAAAACTCCGGCGGGAACAGCATGGACGCGCAGTTTCAGGACTGGCGCGGCGCCGTGTCGATTGAGGGACCTCTGACGTTCAATCCACCCCGCGAATGGGACGCGCGCATCGCCCCGACAGAAGTTGATTCATGGCGCGGCCGCCTCCTCATCGGTGAAGTGCATGATGAAAACGCGGCGGCTCTCGGCGGCGTTGCCGCGCACGCCGGTCTCTTCGGGACGGCGGCGAGCTCGGGCGCGTGCGCACGCTGGTGGTTGTCACGGCTTCTCGGCCGCAACGATGCCGCGACCGGCGTCAAAGGGGCCGACGCGGTGCTGTTCGCGCAGCGCTCCACCGTGCCGGCAAGCTCGCGCGCGCTCGCGTGGGACACAATGCTGCCAACGTCCTCCTGCGGCACACGAATGTCTCCTCGAGCTATTGGTCACACGGGTTTTACCGGTACGTCGCTGTGGATCGATCCAGAGCGCGATCTGTATTTCGTCCTACTGAGCAACCGCGTCCATCCAACGCGAGACAACGATCTCATTCAACCGGTTCGACGCGCGTTTCACGACGCGGTCGCACAGGACCTGCAGGAACAGTCATGACGCTGGCGCTCGTCGACTGGATCATCATCGGCGCGTATTTCGCGGCATCCGCGGCCATTGGCGTGTGGTATTCGAAGCGTGGCGGCCAGAGCGTCAGCGATTTCTTTCTGAGCGGGCGCAACCTTCCGTGGTGGCTGGCAGGCACCTCGATGGTTGCCACCACATTTGCGGCAGACACCCCGCTTGCCGTTGCCGGCCTGGTCGCGCGCAATGGAATTGCGGGCAACTGGATCTGGTGGAGCGCCGCCTTCGGCAGCATGCTGACGGTGTTCTTCTTCGCGCGATTGTGGCGGCGCGCGGGCATTCTCACGGACGTCGAGTTTGCCGAGCTGCGCTACACGGGCCGCCCCGCGGCCATCCTCCGCGGGTTTCGCGCGCTCTACCTCGGCATCCCCATCAACTGCGTGATCATGGGCTGGGTCAATCTCGCCATGGCGAAAATTCTCGCCGTTACGCTCGGATGGGATCGATTGACGGCGGTCCTCCTCAGCCTTGCGATTACCGGCATCTACAGCGCCCTTTCGGGACTGTGGGGCGTTGTCATTACCGACTTCTTCCAATTCCTGTTTGCGATGAGCGGCACGATCGCGCTCGCCTGGTTTGCCGTGCGGCTGCCGGAAATCGGCGGGCTGGACGGGCTCATCGCGAAAGTTCCGCCAGGCACGCTCTCATTCACCCCGTTTGTAACCACGTCAGCGTCCGACACCGGCGTGATGTTGATCGCGCTACCGCTCGCGAGCTTTCTCACCTATGTGTGCGTGCAGTGGTGGGCGAGCTGGTATCCCGGACAGGAGCCCGGGGGCGGCGGCTACGTTGCGCAGCGCATGATGTCCGCGCGTGATGAGCGGCATTCGTTTTTCGCCACCCTCTGGTTCAGCATCGCGCATTACTGCGTGCGGCCGTGGCCGTGGATTGTCGTGGGACTCGTATCGGTGGTGCTTTATCCCGGCATCGAAGACAAAGAAGCCGGCTACGTGATGGTATTGCGCGATCACCTGCCAGTCGGCTGGCGCGGCATGCTGCTCGGCGCGTTCTTCGCGGCCTACATGTCTACCATTTCCACGCAACTTAATTGG
>DASPWV010000747.1:0-2108 GCA_035637635.1 Vicinamibacterales bacterium
GTCACCGACATCGTCATGCCGGGGATGATCGGCCCCGATCTCGCACGACTGGTTCTCCAGCGATTTCCCCAGACACGTGTTCTCTACATAACCGGCTATGCGACGCATACTTCGGTTCCTGCCGGCTTTCTTCAGGACGATGACGCTCTGCTGCAGAAGCCCTTTCTGCCAGAGCAGTTGCTCGCGAAGGTGCAGGACCGCCTCGGGATGGTGTCATGACATCTGACGCTGCTCGAGCCAACGCGCGTCGCCGGTCACGATTCGCGCGATGGTGGGTGAACCTTCCTGTTCGCTACAAAGGTCTCTGCGTAATCTCGCTCCCCCTCGTCGGCCTTGTCGCTACCGTTGCGTTGCGGACGCCGTTCAACGAGCAGCAACAGCAGACGACGGTGCTCCTCGCGCGATCGACTGACGTCCGCGACCGTGCCCACGAAATGCTCGTCGCGTTGCTCGACGCCGAAACAGGCGCGAACGGTTTCCTACTGACCGAAGACGAATCGTTTCTCGATCCGTTCGAAGTATCGAAGGCAAGCGTCCCGCGGGGGCTCGACTCGTTGCGCAGGCTCGTCGCCGAAGGTCAGGAACGAGACCTCTACGAACAAGTTGCGCAACATGCGCGACGGCGGATGGAGCTCGCGCAGCAAGCCGTCATGCTCGTCCAGCAAGGCGTTGGTCTCGATGATCCCGAGCTGAAGAGCCGTTTGACGCTCGGAAAGCAGGAAATGGATCAATGCCGCGGGTCGCTCGGCGTCCTGTTGCAGACGCAGCACGAGCTCGTTGTCCAGAGTCAATTGGAGCTCGCGCGCATTCGCCGGCGTCTTGGACCGATTGTCTGGATCACGCTGGTTGGCAGCTTCGTCAGCGCCGGCGGGGCCACGTGGCTGTTTGCCACCGGCGTCGCGCGGCGCATGGCCGCGCTCGAGCACAATGCGGCGCGCCTTGCTCAAGGTGCTCCGCTGCGCTACGAGCCGTCTCGCGGACAGGACGAGATTGGACGGGTCGATCGCGCGCTTCGCCGGGCGGGTATCGTCATTCGCCAGCGTAATCGTGAGCTGCGATCGCTCAACGCGACGCTCGAGCGGTCGCTCCACGAACAGAAGGTGCTCAATCGCGAGCTCGAAGCGTTCAGCTACTCGGTCTCACACGATTTGCGCGCGCCGCTCAGGAGCATCGACGGCTTCGCCCAGGCGCTCCGCGAAGACTGGGGCGACCGGCTCGACGAGACGGGCCAGGACCATCTCGCGCGCGTCCGAAATGCCGCGCAGCGGATGGGACGACTGATCGACGATCTGCTCAAGCTCTCGCGCCTTTCGCGCGCGCAGGTCCAACGAATTGACGTGGACCTGACTCAACTGGCGCACGACGTCACGGCCGAGTTGCATGAAAGAAATCCTACTCGGCAGGTCCAATGGCGAATCGAGGCTGGGCTTCACGCGAATTGCGATCCGTCGCTTGCACGGATTATCTTGGAGAACCTGCTGGGCAATGCGTGGAAGTTCACCTCGAAAACGGCGAACGCGCAAATTGAGTTTGTCGCGCTGCGGGATACCCAACCAACGACGTTCGTGGTGCGCGACAATGGCGCTGGCTTCGATATGCGTTACGCTGAGAAGCTGTTCGCGCCGTTCCAGCGGCTTCACGCCGACCGCGACTTTCCCGGCACGGGCATTGGCCTCGCCACCGTCCAGCGCATCGTCCACAAGCATGGCGGCGAGGTCCGCACGATTGCGGAGATTGGGCGCGGCGCGACATTTTATTTCACACTCGAATCTGCAGATGGAGTCGCAGCAGCATGATTCGGAAGGTCATTCTTCTCGTTGAAGACAACGCAGACGATGAGGCGCTTACCCTCCGCGCCTTGGCGCGCAACAACATCGGCAACGAAGTGATCGTGGCGCGCGACGGTGAAGAGGCGCTCGAGTGGCTGTTTTGTGCCGGCCGCTACGCCAACCGCGATCCGCGCGATCAACCCGCGCTCGTACTGCTGGATTTGAAGCTGCCGAAGGTCGATGGCTTGGAGGTCCTCAAGCGCATTCGCGAGAACAAGGACACCAGGCTCGTGCCGGTCGTCATCCTCACCTCATCGAGGGAAGAGGTCGATCGGCTCA
>DASPWV010000748.1:0-3657 GCA_035637635.1 Vicinamibacterales bacterium
TTTGAGTCCAGCCGGACGCGCCACTCATCCGTTGGCGAGACGTCGACGCCACCGTCGGACTGCGACGGCGGCCCACACCGCTTCGACTACGCCGAACGGCCAGGCCCCTTGCAAGAATCCGTACGCCGAGGCCAAGGCGCAGGATCCCGCGAATGCCACCACGAACCACGGACTCCGTTCTTCCAATCCGTAGCACACAAGCATTGCGCTGACAGCGAACAGCCCGAAAAGCGTGAGCGCGTCCACCGCCCTAGCTCTCTCCGCGTCGAGCAGATCTGTCCGCCACGACAGTGACCTGCATGTCCTGCGCGAGATTCACGATTTGCTGAACGAGTCCCTCGGTGAACAGCGACCGCATCGTTCGTTCCCTTTGTCGGATCACGAAGCTATGCGCATGGGCCCGCGCGTGCTCGTCTCGGAATCGCGCGCGATGCTGATGCGCCTCATGGTGATCAATCACCTCGTGCATCACCGCGCGCAGCTGGGGGTCTATCTGCGTCTCCTGAACGTGCCGATTCCCGGCATGTACGGGCCGTCGGCCGACGAACCGGTATGACCGTGCGCGTGCTGGTCGGTGCCGCGGGAACCAGAAGCGGGCCAGTACACACCGACCCGCCACCATTCTGAGCCGTTCGATCACCGAGCTGCGAGGCCGTTCGCCCCTGATGGCAAGCCGCCTGTGAACGGGAGGGGCGTGAGGGACCCATCGGCGTGCACACGAAACGCGCCGATCGTGTTCGTGCCGCTGTTCAGGCTGTACAGGAAGCGCCCGCTGTCAGTAAGCGCGAGGTCGACCGGTGCGCTACCGTCGCCGGTGATCGCGGTTCGTCCATCCGCGTCGAGCAGTTCGAGCGTGCCGTCAAAGTCGATCGCGTATCCGGAGATCGAGCCGCTGCCCGTGTTGGTGACATAGGCGAAACGTCCGTTTGGCGTCACAGCCACCCAGCAGTTGGCGGTCTGATTCGTGGCAACGGAGGCGTTGATCGTGGTCAGGGCTCCTTGCCGATCGATATCGTACGAAGACGTGGCGCTCGCGTTCTCGGCGCCGCCGAACGCTTCCGATACAAACAGCTGGTCCCGCTTGCCGAACGCGAAGCCGAAGGGTGTCGGTCCATTGGAGTCCTGCACATGGGCATCACCCGGCAGCCCATCGCGGCCTATTTCGAACGTCACGATGTTGTTCGTTGCCTTTTCGGTGACCACAAGCGCATCGCCGTGCGGAGTGAATGCGAGTTGCGCGGGATCGGTTCCGGCACCGCTGAGAGGCCGGTCAGATCCGTCAAGGGGACGCAGGCGACCATCTCGCTCGAGCGTGAAGCCCGTGATGCTGTCGCTTCCAGCGTTGAGGACGTAGACCAGGCCACGATGCTCAGTGACGCTCACGGGGCGGATGCCACCACTTGGCTGAACCTCCACGAGACGGAGTCCCCGGCGGCGAACCTCCAACACAGAAATCGAGTTACTGCCGGCGTTCACTGCAAACAGCCACTTTTCGTTGCCGCTCAGTACGAGTCCGCCTTGGTTTCCCAAACCCGCGCCGGTCCCCGTGCCACCAGTCGACACGGCGCCGGCTCGAACGAGTCGACCATCGGCCAGGCGATCGAAGACGAGGACCGCGTTGCCCTCGGACCCGTTCGACATCGTGTACACGGCACCTGGGAATCGAAATCGCAGGCCGCTCAGGCTCTGCGCATCCTGCGCGCACAGCGTCGCTCCTGCAGCGACCACGAATGACACGGCCAGACCGACCAGCGCAAGAACAAGACGATTCTTCACGGAAACGCTCCTTTCGTTCGATACGACCCACGAACCGAGACGCAAGCGACCCGAGTCCTTCCGCACGTCCCCGACGATCACTTCACGCACGTCACGCTCTCATTGAGCCACGCTGAGCCGACTCGTGGCGTTGTCGTTGTCGAGGTTGATCGCCGTCGACGATGCTGATGTCTGTCCGCATGAGATAGTTCTTCCTGCTTGCACTCCGTTCAGGTTCCGCTCCGTGGGTTGAGTCGCGCGGGGCGACAAAAACCCCCGCACCGTCGGATCGAGTTGGGAGAGGAGTTGTCGAACGGCGCCGGGGATCACGAAGGAGCAACCCCTGTGAAACTTCTGCCACGGTGTGTTCTCGCGACGATGTTGCTGGGGCTCGGAATGGCGCCACACGCGTCGGCGCAGGATGAAGGCCGCGTGTACGCCGGCGCTCTCGTCGGCGTCTCCACGCTCTCGGCTGATGCGCGAGCAACGACGCAGCCGAGTCGCGCGGAGGTGTCGCTGTACAAGCCCGAGAACGGCCCCGCCCTCAACCTGTTCGTGGGCGTGCACCTGGGTCGCTACGTCACCGTTCAATCGAACTACGTCTGGAATCGCAATGACCTGGCGTTGTTCTCATCGGTCACGGCGATGGAGGGAGGTCGCTTCTACAAACAACCACGCACCAGCACGCAACACGCAGTCATCGGCGACGCGCTGCTGTATTTCCGCGCGCTCGAGAGTGGTATTCGTCCGTATCTGTCAACGGGAGCCGGGCTGGTGCGCGTCAAGAGTGAGTCGACGGGGAACCTGGTCGCAGGCGCCCTACCACCGCCTGACGGTGAGATTGCGTCGACGCGTGTTGCGCTTCGTGTCGCAGTGGGGATCGATCTCTCGATGGGTGACCGGTGGAGCGTTCGCTATAGCTTCAGCGAGACGATCAGCGGCAACCCGATCAGCGCGCGCTTGACGCCGCCGGGCGAACGCAACCTCGCCAACTTTCAAAACCTGGTTGGAGTCGTCAGGCGCTTTTGATGGATCCTCCAGTCGACGCTCACCCGTTAGTCACCCGAGCGGTGGAACCCCGCGTAGGGACAGTGCGGCCAAAAGATCGGGGCATGGTCGATTCGTTCCGCCAGCACGCGCGCGTGACAGACGCGACACGGGTTCATCGATCCAATCCCTTCACCGAGTGGTAGCGATGCGATGGCCTGTTCGAACACGCACAGTCCGCTCCCGGCGGCTTTCGTCGCAGCTAAGCTGAGAAGTGGTCCCGTCTCCGACTGATGGCTCACGAGCGCGGAATAGATCCTTGCCTTCAGCCGCGCCGGGGCGCGCTCGGGCGTTGCCGTGTTGAAGTCCGCCGCTTCGGCCAGTTCTTCGAGCCAGCGATCGTCGTCCATAGCTACACCTGATCCCACAGTTCTCTGAACCGCGCCCGGGCCCGCGCGAGCAGTCGCTCGATCGCCTTCTCGGTCTTGCCCGTCGCCGCGGCCATGTCCCGGACGCTGCGGCTCTCCCAGTAGCGCCATAACAGCGCCAAGCCGTACAACTCCGGCAACTGCCTCAGCACCCGTTGCGTCTTTGCTTCCAACCGTTCGCGGTCGATCAGCTCATCGATCGAGATGCCGCCGGCGGCTGGCTCCGAGACGTCGCCACTGTCTGCAAGGAGTTGCGGCTCGCGCAGCTGTTGACGGTAGTACGCTTCAACCTTGTGGCGGGCAATGCCAAGCAGCCACGCCCGGAGGGGCGCGTTGCCCAGGAAACTCGACAGACCGCCGAGTGCGGCAAGGAAGACGTCCTGGACCACGTCGTCCACGAGATCGGCTCGCGGCGCAAGCCGATGGCGGACGTATGCGTACACGTAGTCCGTATGGTCCGCGACGAACCTCGCGGTCGCCTTCCGGT
>DASPWV010000749.1:0-8436 GCA_035637635.1 Vicinamibacterales bacterium
CGCGGATCGCGCAGCTGACGATCTGCGAGCTTGACCATGGCGCCCGGCAGCGTCGATGTCCGCGCACAGGTTCTTGGCATTCTGCATCGCCGAGTCGTACGAGGCCTGCTTCTCGCGGAGCGTCGCGTCGGCGTCGTCTAGTGTCTGTTTCGCAATCAGCTGCTTTCTGTGCAGCTCCACGGCGCGCTCTTCGGCTTGCCGGGCCTGGACGAGTTCTGCCGCCGCTTTTTGCACGTCCGGCGTGCGCTCGATCTGCGGCAGCTGACCCTGATCGGCGGCACCGTACTTCGCGAGGGCGCGGGCGAGCGCCGCCCGCTGTTGATCGAGGTTGTATTGAAGCTTCTCGCGATCGAGCTCAATCAGCACCTGGCCCGCACGGATCCGATCACCGAGGTCGACGGCCAAGCGGCTCACCACGCCCGGCCACGGAGAACGCCACTCCCAACAGCAGAGCGCCCGTCAGCCAAGGACTCGTGACAGCGCGCCGAAACATACAGACGAAGTATACCGTCGAGCAAACGAGGTCGCCCGGTACGCGACAAATCGTTACATTTGAAATGCAAAAGCAGCTTCAAGCACTGTGTTGTCGACGCATCGCCGGCCTCGCGCCGGAGCTACATTTCTGATAACGATGTCGAAGAGGATCGGCCATGCAACCAGCTCGCTTTCTCGTGACCGGAGGCAGTCAAGGAATCGGTGCAGCCATTGTCGAAATGGCGGCGAGGGCCGGTCACCAGGTGGTGTTCACCGGCCGCAACGAGCAACTGATCGAATCGATGGCGCGGAAGTCCGGCGCGTACGGAGTTCCAGCCGACGTATCGGTGAGCGACGACAACGCCAGGACCATTCAAGTGTGTCTCGAACGAATGGGTGGTGTGGACGTCCTCGTCAACAACGCGGCGTACGCGTATCGCGCCGAAATCGGAGCGCTCGACGTCGATCGGATGAAGAAGATGTTCGACACGAACGTCTTCGGCCTGGTGGATGTGACCAATCGCCTCGTGCCGCAGATGAAGGCGCGCGGCTTCGGTGACGTCGTGAACATCGCGTCGACGTCGGGCATGAAGGGCGCTGCGACCGCGACGCCCTATGCCGCCAGCAAGTGGGCCGTGCGCGGCATCAGCCAGTGCTGGCAAGCCGAATTGAGGCCGCACGGCATCCGAGTCATTTGCGTGTGCCCGTCGGAAGTCCAGACGAACTTCGGCGGCAAGGCCGGGCGCAACAATCCGAACAAGCTCTACGCCGAGGACATTGCCGCAACGATCATGGCGGCGCTCAACATGCCGCGGCGTGCGCTATGGCCGGAGTTGGCGGTGTTTGCCAATAACCCGTGGAAGGAAGACTGAGGCGGCCGCAGCCGGCCGCATCACGACGACGCAACGAATCGGACGTGGCGCTCGTCTAAACCCCCCGGTGGGCACATTTCTTCGCGAACTGCGCTACACGGTTCGACAGTTCTGGGCGGCGCGTGTGTTCACGGCGACAGCCGTGCTCACGCTCGCGCTCGGCATCGGCGGCACCACGGCCATCTTCACGCTCATCCACGCGGTCATGCTGCGCTCACTGCCCGTGAGCGACCCGGCGCGCCTCTACCGCATCGGTGATGGCGACTCCTGTTGTGTGCAGGGCGGTCCGCAGGATCGCTGGGGGATGTTCTCGTTTCCGCTATTCGAGCGACTGAAGGCCGAACTGCCGGAATTCGAGCAGCTCACGGCCTTTCAGGCCGGCGGCGCGCGAGTGAGCGTGCGCCGGCAGGATGTGGACACGACGCCGCGACCGCTCCGCTCGGAGTATGTGACCGGCAATTACTTCTCCACGCTCGGGGTTCCCGCGTTCGCGGGCCGTCTATTTAGCGCCGCCGACGACACGCCCGCCGCGTCGCCCGCCGTCGTCCTCAGCTACCGCGTGTGGCAGGGCACCTACGGCGGCGATCCGTCCGTTGTCGGCGCCACACTCGTCATCGAAGGCCGCGCGTTCACCGTTGTGGGTGTGTCGCCACCGGGTTTCTTCGGCGAAACGCTACGCGCCGATCCGCCCGACTTGTGGATTCCGCTCCAGCAGGAACCGTTGATCAACGGCGAGACGTCAATCCTGCGGCAGCCCATCTCCGCGTGGCTGCGTGTTATCGGCCGGCTGCGCCCGGGTGCGACGACAAACGGCATTGGCCCGCGGCTCACCGGCGTTCTCCATCAGTGGATGCAGTACGACTCCGGCTACCCCGCCAATTGGATGCCGGACATCATCCGAACTCTTCCCCAGCAGGTGATCACGGTGGTCCCGGCCGGCGCCGGCGTGGGCATCATGAAGGAGCAGTACGGACGCAGCCTGCAGATTCTTCTCGGCGTGTGCGCGCTCGTGCTCCTCATCGCGTGCGCCAATGTCGCGAACCTGCTGCTCGCGCGCGCCATGGCGCGGCGCGGCCAAACCGCCATCCGGCTCGCGATGGGCGCGTCGCGGCGGCAGATTGTGACCGAAGCTCTCGTCGCGAGCGTCCTTCTCGCTGTCGCGGGCGCCATCGCCGGACTGGTCGTCGCGATGGGAGCCGCGCGCCTGCTGCTCTCGCTCGCGTTTGCCGGTGCGACCATCCTGCCCATCGACACGCGGCCTTCGCCGATCGTGCTGGCATTCGCCTGCGTCCTCGCGCTCGTGACCGGCGTTGTATTCGGCGCGGCGCCCGCATGGTTTGCGACGCGCACCAATCCAATCGATGCGTTGCGCGGTGCCGGCCGCAGCACGGCCGATCACTCGTCGTTCGCACGCAAAGCGCTCCTCGTCGTGCAGGCGACATTGTCGGTCGTGCTCGTCGCCGGATCCACGATGCTGGCGCGCAGCCTTGGCAACCTCGAAGGCCAGGATTTCGGCTTCGAGACCGAAGGGCGCGTCCTCGTTGCGTTGAACCGGCCTCCGGCGACCTACACAGCGGAGAAGCTCGCCGCGCTCAATCGCGACCTCGAGGATCGGCTCAATCGCCTCCCGGGCGTACAGGGAGCAGGGCTCGCGTTGTACAACCCGCTCACAGACAACTGGGGCGAGCTCGTGCTCGTCGCAGGACATCCGCCCCCGGCGGCAGGCGAGCGAGCCGGCGCGTCGTGGGATCGCGTGAGCGCGAACTACCTGCAGCTGCTGGGCGTCAAGCTTCTGCGTGGACGTTACTTCAACGCGAGTGACAACGAGACAGCGGAGAACGTCGCGGTCGTGAACGAAGCATTCGTCAAACGCTTCTTCAAGACGGAGGAGGATCCACTCGATCAGCACTTCGGCCTCGACTTGCCGGAGAACGTCGGCACCTACCGCATTGTCGGCATCGTGCGCGACGCGAAGTTTGCCGGCTTCGCACTCAATCGCCCGGCGCGGCCGATGTTCTTCGTTCCGCTCGCGCAGACCGCTGCCTACAGGAACGAGCTGATGAAACGCCTCGAACTCGGGTCGCACTTCATCCGCGGGCTGCTGCTGGTCACGAACATGCCGCCGGGGACGCTGGAGCCGCAGGTGAAACGCGCGCTCGCCGATGCCGATCCGAACCTGACAGTCACGAGCGTCCGATCCTTGCAAGAGCAAGTGGAACGCTCGTTCGATCAGCAACGCGCCGTGGCGAGCCTGGCGGGACTCTTCGGTGTCGTCGCGCTGGTGCTCGCTGCGATCGGACTGTACGGCGTCACCGCTTACTCGGTCGCGCGGCGGACCAACGAGATCGGAATCCGGATGGCACTCGGCGCCGATCGCGGCAACGTGGTTGGCATTGTCCTGCGCGGGGCGTTCCGTCGCGTTGTGGCCGGCCTTGTGCTCGGCCTTCCCCTCGCGGTGGGCGCCGGTTATCTGCTGTCCGCACAGCTCTATGGCGTGTCGTTCTGGGATCCAGCGGCGCTTGCGGTCGCTGCGGTGTCGCTCGCGTCGACTGCGTTCATCGCGTCTCTCGTGCCGGCCGCGCGCGCGGCGTCGATTGCGCCGATGAGCGCGCTGCGCGCCGAATGACGCGAAAAACCGTGATCAGTCATTCGTGATTTGCGGCGAGAGGCTGGCGGCGCGCAGCTTGGTGAACGTTTCGGTCCATGCGTCGTGCGCCGGATCCTTCGCGTATCGATCGGCAGCGGCCTGATCCTCGAATTCGATTACGAACGCGTCGTGATATCCCTGCGGCTGAACGCGCAGCGCCTTGGTCCAGACATTCTTGATGCCAGGAATCTTGGCCGCCATCTCTTTCACGCCGTCGAGGACCCGTTTCTTGTCGGCATCCGAGACCCCCTCATTCCACTGAATCACGGACACGTGGATGATTGTCTTCGGCGTCCCGAATTTGTTCTGTGCGAAGAGCCAGCTAGCGGTCGCGCTCAGCGACATCAGCGCGACGACGAGAGCAATACGTATCGACGTGGTCATCGGTCATGCTCCTTCTGCATAAACGCCGCATTGTATTTCAATCCCAGCTCAATTTGACGCCTTCATCCGCGTCTTCGTCAACGCGTCGCTGGCCGTCGGCGTAAAATGCACACTGACGGACAATCAACTGCATCCAGGGAGGGTTCCATGGCCGACGTCGACATCGTCCTTGATGCCAATAGAGCCGCCGTCAACGACTTGATTGCCGCCGCCGAAAAATGTGGCAGTCGATGGACCGCGCCGCGCGCGCCGGGGAAGTGGTCGCCGAGCCAGGTCGTGGAGCACGTGGCGCTTGCTCTGGAGGAATCGGCGCACGTCGTGTCCGGCGAGCCGTCGAAGTTCCCAAGCCTGCCCGCCTTTGTGCGGCCGCTCGTTCGCGGGCTCGTGTTCAAGAGAGTGTTGAAGAAGAACGCGTTCCCCAAGGCGAAAACCAACAAGGCGATGAACCCGGCAAGCGGACCGGCCACGACTGCGGAGGCGCGCGGACGTTTGGACGGAGCGTTCGCGAAATTCGAGCGCGCGTGCCGCGAACGCGCCGCTCAGGGTCAGACGGTCGAGAGTACCGTCTTCGGGACGGTCTCGGTGGAGGACTACGCCCGATTCATGGCCCTCCACACGCGGCACCATTGCAAACAGGTGGTGAGCGCAGACTGAGCGCGTCGCGTTGGCACGGTGCCCGCGCAATGTCTCCTCGTACGGCATCGGCCCACTGGCGACTGAAGAGGAAACGCGGCTTCAGCCCACGTCTCCTGTGGCTTCCAACTCCGAGGCTTCCGTTTCCCGTAACGAGGCATCGATCATCTTCAGTCGCAGCCGCTTCAAGTACAAACCCTTCCGCGAAAGACCGAGAAGGTCCGCGGCATCTTCAAACCGGCTGCCGGCGGTCTTGAGCGCGTATTGGATCATCGAGCGTTCCACATGCTCGATCGCTGCGGAGAGTGGCTGATCCATGCGGACGACGAACTCCGTGGCGGCCAGATCTCGTTGTGACGGCGGCACCGTGCGGCGGCTGGCAGCGATGTCGCGCGACAGGTGCTCGGGCATCAGCACGGCGGCCGATTCGGCAAGTGCCACCATGCGGCGAATTTCATTGGCGAGTTGGCGGACGTTTCCCGGCCAGCGAAAGAGGACCAAATACTCCATCGTCTCTTCGGCGAGACGGATGCCGGTCTTCTTCGACTCGCGGCTGAACTTGTCGATGTAGTGCTGCGCGAGCAGCGGAATCTCCTCGCGCCGCTCGCGCAGGGGCGGCACCTCGAGTCGCACGACGTTCAAGCGGTAGAAGAGGTCCTCGCGAAACTTGCCCGCCTCGACCAGTTGCTCGAGGTTGGCGTTGGTGGCGGCGACGATGCGGACGTCGACGGGAACGGGGCGGGACTCACCGAGGGGATGGACTTCACCCGATTCGAGGAAGCGCAGGAGCTTCGGCTGGATTTCGGGGGCGATCTCGCCGATTTCATCGAGGAGCAGGGTGCCGCCGGCTGCGGCGCGGATGATCCCTTGAAAGGCCTCTTGTGCGCCGGTAAAGGCGCCACGTCGATAGCCGAATAGCTGGCTGTCGAGCATGTCGCGGGAGACGGCGGTGCAGTTGAAGGGGATGAAGGGCTTTTCCGAACGGCCAGACGCTGTGTGTAGTAGCCGAGCGAGAACCTCTTTACCGGTCCCTGTTTCCCCGGTAAACAGGACCGTAACGTTGCTGGATGCGACCCGCCGGATGATATTGGTAACTTCGAGCATTCTCGGCGCGGAAACCACGATCGGGCCGTCGAAACCAGCATGGTTGTCCAAACGAAACAGAGGCTCGTCGTAGTCTCGCTCGCGCAGCGTACCCATCGTAATTGCTGATCGCGTGAGATGCTGGAGAGCAATGAAAGCGAGCTGCGCCTCTGGATCGGGTCGAAGCGTGACCTTTACACGGTGGGCAGCATTGCTCGGATCGTCGAGTGTTATTTCATACGTTCCGTGACGGTGTGGCAGCTCCGAGAATCCCATTGGATCGTTCGCGTCTTCGACCCAAGCCGTGGTCGCAACTCCGCTGCTGAGGAGAAGTTCGGCAACTTCGAATGCGAGAACCTCTGATCGAACTGGAATCGTAAACAGTGAAGCGAGCGCTTGCATGACGGTGGCGGGTGTTGCGCTCGTGGCCGCGTTCACGAATTCGGGATACTTACGAGTGCGGGTCGAGAACGCGATGTCGTTAATGCGCGTGGCGCGCGTCCCAAAAGAACTGGCCGCCGGTTCGAGAACGAGAGTCGCGGCAATACGATTGAGCTCCACCGCGTCTTCAAGTGTTAAGGCAGGCAACCTCGAAACCGTCGTGCCAAGACATAACGCGGCGTTAAGCGACTGACCCATTGCGGCGAGCGCCTCTGCTTCGGCGAATCCGAAACTGCTGATCAGGCGATGGTCGCCGGTATGGGCCGCGTCGACAAAATGACGACTCAACAGCGAGAGTGCCTCTGCAGGCTTGTTCTCAAAGATTTTCCATTTCGCTCGCGTCGGAATATGCCAAAGCCAGTCGTAACACGCTCCTATCGTCGCGTAAAGTGACGCGATTGCTTCCGCGTGTGCCCGTGCAGCATTGACATCTCGTCTTGCTAAGGCGACTTGCATTAGCTCGTCGAGTGCGGCTAGTCGGTGACGCTCAGGAACACTCCGATTCAAAATCCTTAATATCGCAGCTTCCGCCTCGTCAAATACGTGCAGCATCACACACAGGTGTGCGTACGTAGACAACGAAGCCAAAAGCGAGTATCCGCTGCCCGATTGCTCCAACGTCTGGACGGCCCGCTTGATATGGCTTAGCGCATCATGTGGTCTCGATGACAAGGTCGCCAGGTTGGCGCGGAGTCGATCGAGTTGCGCACTCACCACGACGTCGGACTGACGCTCGCAGAAGCCCGCTGCCACGTTCAGCTGCTTTGCAGCGGGCACATACTTTCCCCGCTTCATCTCGATCTCTGCGAGATAACAATGAAAATCCGTTAGGGACCGAGCGTCGCCGGCGACGAATGCGACCCTGTGCAGTTCGGGTAGTTCCGGAGTCGCCGCTTCAATTCCGACCCACCGCAATAGCGCATTAGTCAGTCGGCTCTGCGCCCGAGCAGTGAGCGTCGGGTTGTTAGTTGTCTTTGCCAGAGCAACTGCTTGTCTGAGTTTCTGGCATCCCTCGTCGACTCGACCGACGATGCATTCGGACCGTCCCAGTATGAATAAGCACAGCACCTTTTCGCGAGTGCACAAACGACCGCGGCTCAATTCCAGAGCTCTCAGTCCCGCGAGTGCCGGATCACCTGTTTCGAGCTCTACGAGGTGCTTCAACACTTGATGTTCGGCGGTCGTGTACCCAGTGGCGTCAAGTTTCAACAACGCCTCTCGGTAGTGTCCACCGTCGATCAACTTGAACAAATTGTTGAGTGCGTTCTCCATGGATTGCACCTGTCCTGGCGTGGCGACACCTGCGGTAACAGAACGTGTGCGCATATCATGCAGCACTTTGCGTCAGCGTCGATTCATTTTTGTGAGCGACCCTGCAGCGCTCAAAGGTTAGTAATGGCACGCCGCAACGCGTAGTTAGCAGTTTCTGCGTACATTAAACTGTGCAATTGACTAGTACGACTTTGTCAGATCGTTAAATTGGTTCGTGAATTCGCGAGTGATCACTTTTGAGGTCATTGTACAAATTTCACCATTCGCGTACGCTGCGGCGCAGTGCTCGATCGGCACGCGTACGCGCTGCTGCGACGCCTGACCCGGTGGCTCGATCAGTTCAAAGACTGCTTCGGCCATCGCGCGCAACACGTATCGTTGCGGCAGTATGTCGATGGCGTGCTGGGCGACAGCGCACGCAAGTCGATGTCGGCCATGCTCGAGCGGATCAGCGAGCCGACGTCGTATCAGGCCTTTCAACACTTCATCACGCACGCGCCGTGGGCCGCGGACGTCGTGTGGCGGCGGCTGCGAGCCGTGTTGCCCGAACGCCGCGGCATCCTGATTCTCGACGAAACGAGCTTCCCCAAATCGGGGTCGCATTCGGTCGGCGTGGCGCGGCAGTACTGC
>DASPWV010000750.1:0-8706 GCA_035637635.1 Vicinamibacterales bacterium
ACCTTCGCGTACACGAGGCCTTTCTCGGCCGGCGAGAACGCCAGAACGATGCGCCCGAGATCGCCGGTCGGAAGACCGGAGCGCACCTTCCGCCATGTCTTGCCGCCATCGACCGATTTGTGCAGGCCGCTTTCGGGACCGCCGTGAATCAACGTCCACGTGTGGCGGCGTCGTTGATGCGCGACGGCGAGCATCACGTCGGGGTTGCTCGGGTCGATTGCCACATCGCTGATGCCGGTGTTCTCGCTGATCTGCAGAACGCTGTTCCATGTGGCGCCGCCGTCAGTGGTCTTGTAAAGACCGCGCTCGCCGCCGGCGCTCCAGAGCGGCCCGTACGCTGCGACGAAAACAACCTTCGAGTCGCGCGGGTCGATGACGATGCGTCCGATGTGCTCCGACGTTTTGAGGCCCAGGTTACGCCAGGTGCGCCCGGCGTCATCGCTGCGATAGATGCCGTCGCCGTAGCCGACACTGCGCTGATTGTTGGCTTCGCCGGTGCCCACCCAGATGGTGCTCGGACTTTTCGGATCGGTCACGACCGTTCCGATCGAGTAAGAGCCTTCGTTCTGGAAGACCGGCGTAAACGTGATGCCCGCGTTGGTGGTTTTCCACACGCCGCCTGACGCGACGCCGATGTACCAGGTCTGCTTGTCGTCCGGATGGACCGCAATCGATGTGATGCGGCCCGACATGAGCGCCGGCCCGATCGCGCGAAGACGGAAGTCGGAGAACGTCGCGGAGGACCACGGATCCTGTTTGCCGCTCTCCTCACTCGGGCCGCGAGGCTCCTGCGCGTGGAGTGTAAGAATCGAGAAGACGATTGCGGCGAATAACGTCAGTTTCTTCATGCGTTCCTCGGCGCCGATTCAGCAGCTTCCCTGCACTACGAAAACGAGAGCTGGCGGGCCGCTAAAAACGATAGCACCGCAGGAGATCGGCCAGCGAATCGGCCAACCCGATGCGTTTTCCCGGTTAACGACGGACGCTCACGCAGCAGCAGCCCAATAGGCGAGATCGGCCAACAGATCGGCCAAATTGGGGCGAGCCCTGCGCCCGCGCACGGCGGCGGCCTGACGCGCGTAACGGCCCGCGAATATGACGTCATGGTGACGTCGAGCGTCGAACCGGCGATAATGCCACGTCATGCGAATGCAAGTGTTCGCCACTGCTGTAGCATGCGGGATCATCGCTGGCCTCGCGGCGTCCGCCGGAGCACAGCCCGCGGCGAGCCCTCCCACCCCGACTTTCAGCAAGGATGTCGCGCCGATCTTTTATGCGCAATGCACCTCGTGTCATCGGCCCGGCGAGATCGCCCCGATGTCGCTGCTCACGTTCAAAGACGCGCGGCCGTGGGCGCGGTCGATTGCCGCAAAGGTCGCGAGCGGCGCGATGCCGCCGTGGCATGCAGATCCATCGGTCGGCGATTTTCTCAACGCGCGGCGCCTGAACGAAACCGAGAAGTCCGTCATCCTCCGATGGGCCAACGGTGGCGCGCCCGAGGGCGACCCCAAAGACCTTCCCGACCCGCCGGTCCACACCGACGGCTGGAGCATCGGTCAGCCTGACGTCATTCTGTCGATGCAGGAAGACTATCCAATTCCTGCGACCGGCACCGTGGCCTATCAGTATTTCGAAGTGCCGGCGAATTTCGACGAAGATCGCTGGATCAAAGCCTGGGAGATGCGGCCGGGCAATCGACGCGCCGTGCATCACGTGATCGTCGCGGTCAAGCCGCCGGCACCTGCGACGCCGTCGTCGGTGCCGCAAACCGTGAACGCGCCTCGCCCGCAGCCGCTCTTCACGATGGCCGACG
Organism: Vicinamibacterales bacterium; assembly: GCA_035637635.1. Lineage (GTDB taxonomy): Bacteria > Acidobacteriota > Vicinamibacteria > Vicinamibacterales > UBA2999 > DASPWV01. Next base: position 1,814 of record DASPWV010000750.1, read on the forward strand.
GGATGGAAATCCCTGCGGGCCAGACCGGTGGCCGTCAATTGCCACCGGGTCAACGGAAACCTCTCGGTCCCAATGACCGCCCGCGGCCGCGCGGTTTGGGCCCGTCTATCGGCGGCTATGTGCCAGGCAATTCGTGGCGAGTCTTTCCGGAAGGCACCGCGATTCGACTGCCCGCCGGATCGTCGCTGGTGTTCCAAGTGCACTACACGCCAATCGGCGAGGCGACGACCGACCGTACGCGGCTGGGGCTCATCTTCACGAAGGAGCGGCCAAAGACTCCGCTCTCGAGCGCGGCGCTGGTCAACGGCAGCCTCCACATCCCCGCCGGCGCCGCCGATCACCAGGTGGATGCGGAGATGACCATCAATCGCGACATCCTCTTGTTCAGCCTCGTGCCGCACACGCACGTGCGCGGAAAGCGCTGGCTGTACGAAGCCATCTTTCCGGATGGCCGAAAGGAAACGATTCTCTCCGTGCCTAACTACGACTTCGACTGGCAGCACGAGTACATCTTCCGCCAGCCGTTGCCGTTGCCGGCGGGAACGAGAATCCATGCGGTCGCGTGGTACGACAACTCGCCGGCGAACAAATCGAATCCCAACCCGAAAGCAGAGGTCTGGTGGGGCGACCAGACGTGGGAGGAGATGATGTTCACCGGCATTACCTATAGCGTTGTTCCGGCGCGAGCCCCTCAAGGTCAGGAGCGCTAGAACAAGTTTCCAGTTTCCAGTTACCAGTTCAAAGTTGAGTTCTTAGTTTCGGCATCGGGTCAGTTCCCAGTTTTCTGCGAACTTGACAACGACGAGAACTGATAACTGAACTTTGAACTGGTAACTGGAAACTGGAAACTGAGTCTTTCCCTCAGTACGTGATCCGCACGCGGTAATTCAATGTCGCCGTCCCGTCTGCCGCAACGGGCACGGTGAACTGCGCCGCCCACGCGTCGGTCTTCGTCCATTGATGCGAGGCGCGGATCATCCGCCAGGTGCCACCGAGCGGCTCGTTGACTTCGACGGTGATTCCCGTGGTTTTGTGGTTGCGCAGGACCACTTGATACTCGACCTCGTACACATCGGACGCGATCTTCTGGAAATCCACTTGCTTGCGTTCGGCCACCACATCGAACGCATTGCCGATTCGGAGATTCAGCGTTTCGTCCTTCGGGGTGTGACCGATGCGATCCTCACCGACAAACTGTGCTCCGCCTTTCGAGTCGGCCTGGTAAACGCGGACGACGCCGGCAGGCATCGGCATTCCAAGGCCCGCACCCGTGTCGTTCTTGAACTGGTAATACACATTCACGTGATCCGTGATCGGCGAGCCAGGGCTGTACCTGTTGCGATAGAAGAGGGCCTGCCCGTCGACGACATAGCGCTTCCGTACTGGAAAAGCGGTCGCACCGAGCATGCTGAGCTGCTTGGTTTCCTGGTTGTTGATGGACGTTTTGCGGCCAAGTGTATAGAGGTGATATTCAGAAAACGCCTCCTGGGACATCGGTGCCGCGGCACGGCTCTCCGAGACGGCGTCAAGGGCCTGCCTGAAGGCCATCTCGTTGTGGACGCGGTTCAGTTCACCCGCCACCAGTTGGAGCTTCGCGTGACGGAATGCCGTTCCGCTGTTGTTGGTGAGCGTCACCCACCCGTCGATGTCCGCCGTCTTGTCGTCGCGTGTGACGGTCAGCACGTAATCGGCGTTCCACTTCAGTTGAGTAGCGAGATACGACGCCTCCACACGATGCTCGATGCCGCCTGTGTTGGCGAGCGTCCAGATCAGCGTCGGCCGCGAGTACAGATTGCCGGGGAGCTCGGGAAAGCGCATGTGATCGGCCGGCATACCCGTGACAATCTCGTCGCCGATCTTCCAGACGGGTCCATTGTTGTAGCTGAGGAGCCGCGCCGTGACCCGTTCGTCCGCGAGCGCGCCATTCTCTCGGCGCGATCGCACGAGCGTCACTTCGCGACCGACGTACTTCTTCAGAATCTTGTCGGGCTCGAGCAGGTCGTACTCGTAGTTCTGCTCGAGAATACCCAGGCGCGAGGGTTCGGTGAGCGATCGCAGATGAACGGTTGCGGCATTTACCGTCGCGGCGATGTCCATGAACTGGAGATCGCATTCTCCGCGCCCGATTTGAATGGTCCGGACGTCGCGAACGAGCGCGAGATCGGAGTTGTAGACGGTGAGCGCCACTTCGTTTTGATCGTCGAGCGTGGACGTGTGCGGCGCGCACTGCGGCTGTCCCGCGGCGGCCACGGTCGCATCCGGGCGCGGGCCGCTGCCGCCGACTGCGGCGAGAACGACGGCGACCGCCAACCAGCCAAAGGCCCTGCCGTTGATACCGTGTGACTCGCGCGGGTGTTCGCCCGGTCGTTGGCTGGTTGCATCGTTTTTTCGCGCGCTCCGCGCGCCAGGACTGCAATGCGGCCGTGTTCGAGAACGCCACAGCGAAAACACTATTGCCCTGACGAGCCGTATTGCGGTCCTAGGACGTGCATGCATGGGAAGACCCCTTTTCAAAGGCGGGGCGGCGTCACGAGGCTGTGAATTGATAGTTCCCAGTTGCCAGTTACCAGTTCAAAGTTCAGTGACCAGTTCACTCGCGTAACTCGGAAACTCAAACTTTGAACTGCTAACTGGCAACTGGAAACTAAGAGAATTCACGCTCTTCGCCGGCCCCTTCACCTGTTCTTTGAACGCGGGGGTGGAGATTTCTTGCACGCCGGGCCTCGCGCTAGGCCTTCGGTGGGCCCTAGAGGTAGGCCTTGGGTGCGCCGCGCACTCGGTAGGCCGTTGGTGGGCCTAGGCCTCGCGGCTTCGTGCTCGGTAGGTACGCAGCGCCTACCGGCGCGTCCAGGTCAGACCGCGATCGGCGGTGTGAAAGAGGCGGCCGTCGGCTGTCGTCACGGTCGCCTCGTTGTCGTTGATCGCGAGGACAGCAATCAAATCCGTCGATTCGGTGAACGGGACACGCGAAAAGCGCGTCCCATCCGTCGTGACGTAAATCGATCCGCCACGACCGACCAGCCACGCGACGGAGGCTCCCGGCGAGTGGCCGGCAGTGAGCCGCACGGGTTCCGGCAGGGCAACGGCATCCCAGCTTGCGCCGGCCGTCGTCGATCGCTCGATGCGCGTCTCGGCGACAATTCGCCAGCGTTCAGATCCGCTCGGCGACACGATGTCGAGCGACGCCTGTCGATTCTGTTCCTCTGCCGGCCTTCTGGCTGCGACTCCCGCGTTTTCCGCGAGCGATCGGGGTGCGGTCTGCGTGTCGGCCGGCGGCGGTGGAGCAAGAGCGTCAAACGATCGTTGCTCGTCGCGTGCCGCAAAACGCTCCGCCTTCCTGAGCGCGTTCTGGGACGCGTCGCGATTCGTGCGATCGGCGCGAGACGCGGGACGGCCGGCGGCTGCGGACGGCGGGGCGGCGTCTTGCAACGACGGCGCTGGCGGTTGGGCGGTCGCCTCGCGCCGCGACTCCTGTGAGGTCTCCGCCGTCGCGTTGACCGACGGCGATTGTTTGAACGCCATGTCCTTCGACTCACGCGCTTTGTCTGCCGGCACCACCATCCACAACGCAGCCACGGTTGCTGCCGTCGCGATGGGCACGAGCCAACGCACGTGCCACCTTTGCCACCAGGCGTCGTGAACGTCTGCGGCCGGCTCGGCGCGGACAAAGGTTGCGAGGATCATCTGACATCGATGGCAGTCCGCCACGTGTCGCTCGACTGCTGCGGCATCGGCCGAACGAAGCGCGCCGTCCGTCCAGGCAGCGAGCGTCTCTGGGTCGACACACTGAGCGGGATCAACGGCGGTATCCGAACCGGCAAGCGACTGCCGGAGGATTCGCTCAATGGATTTGTCCCGCTGGTTCGCCGTCACGATGTCAACTGCCTCCTACTCTGAACGATTCAGTTCAACTTTCTTGCATTCGATTGGCCAACTCAGGAGCTGAGGACCCGAGCTACAAAGAAACGAAGGCGTTCCGCTAGGAACCTCGAAACCTCGGGACCTCCGGCTCCGGATCCGCGCCCAGCATTTCCACAATATCGAGTGGACCGGGATCCTCAAGGACGGCTGCGAAACATTCAGCAATTTCAGCGTCCGTCATGCCTTCACGGTGACGCAGCCTGCTCTCTACCTGTGTGCGAATCGTACGGCGCGTGCGCGCAAGTTGGCGCGAAACAGTCGCTTCGTGTTCGCCCAGCAGTCGGCCGATCTCAGCCAGGGTCAGATTCTGCGCATAGTAGCAGCGGAGGCGCAGTCGATCTCGGGGCGCGAGCGCGTGAACTTCGGCCATCACCGCGCGGCCTATGACGTCCGCGTGCTTCCTCGCGTCCGCGTTTTGAGAGGGTTCGACCGCGGGCATCGGCTGCGACTCATCGTCAACGGTCAGGGGAACGGTCCGTCGATCGCGCCGCAGCCGATCGATGTAGCGTTGTGACAGCACGGCTCGGAGCCAGGTCGCGAGACTGCTGCGACCGTGGAAGTACCAGAAATGCGACCGGCGCGTGCCCTCGTGCAAATCGAGGCCGAAGAGCTCGCCGTACAACCCATCGGCCTCCTCGCGCGCATGACCGGACGGATCGATGGCAGTGGCGGCGCGATACAACACAGGCCGATACTCGCGCACGAAATGATCCCACGCGGTTTCGATGCCTTCGGCGCAAGCGCACGCGAGCGCCAGATCTTCCAAATGAAGGGACGCAAGATAACGTTCGAGCCGGCGGCGGTCCGGCGTCTCGTTCGAGAGAGCACGTCGCGCGCTCAGCTCGAGCAGCCTGCTGAATGAGTCAAGAGGAAGCTGCCAACGCTCCGCGCGCGCGTCGGCGTACAGGCGCTTGACGAGATCTGCGTCCAGCGATTGAACGTCTATCGGCCCCGCCACGAAGCCGGCCGCTTCTGCAAGAACGCATCGAGACCCTCGGCCGCATCTTCGAGCGCCATGTTGCAGGCCATCGTCTCGCTCGCGATATCGTACGCTCCGGCGAGCGGGCGCTCGAGCTGCTGATAGAACGTCGCCTTGCCCATCCTGATGGTTGCGGCGCTGCGCGCCAGAATCAGATCCGCAAAGCGTTTCACTTCCGCATCGAGATCTTCCGCCGGCACGACGCGATTGACGAGGCCCCACGCCAGCGCGGTGCTGGCGTCAACCGGCGAGCCCGTGAGCAAAAGCTCCATCGCGCGCTTCCGGCCGACGTTTCTTGCCACGCCCACCGCCGGCGTCGAACAGAAGACGCCGATGTTGATGCCGGGGAGCGCAAACGTCGCCGTATCGGCTGCCACCGCCAAATCGCACATCGACACGAGCTGGCAACCCGCCGCCGTAGCGATTCCCTGCACGCGCGCGATGACCGGCTGCGGCAGCTCGGTGAGCCGCATCATCATGCGGCTGCAGTCGTCGAACAGACGGCGCTGCCACTCGAGATCGTTCGTGTGCGCGCGCATCTCCTTGAGATCGTGTCCGGCGCAGAAGCCCCGCCCGTCGGCCGCGAGCACGACGACACGCACGTCTTCTGCGGCGGCGATCGCGTCGAGTTCCGTGCGAAGCGCCGCGATCATCGCGGACGACAGCGGGTTGAACCGATCGCCGCGGTTGAGCGTGAGCGTGGCGACGCCGCCGCTGCGCACGGCGCGAACGAGCGGTTCAGAAGCGGTGACGGCCATGTCAGTGGTCATGCAAACGGATTCTACCGGTTCCGGGGGGCAGACCCTTTTTTCCGGCTCACCCAGACCGCAATTTCCGCGACGCCGTATGTCGACACAATCGCCGCAAACGGCGTGACGAACAGGATGCGTCCCGGCGTGGGCGGCTCTGCGGTCAGCGAAGCCGCAAGGGGCGCCGCAAAAAAGCCGGCAATCACGATTCGGGCGAGCGGCGACGACTCCTTCGCTGCGGCACGATACAGCCCGATGGGTATCAACACGACGAGCGGCAGCAGCAACACACCGCCGGTGAGAAACAAGAAAGCTGGATTGAAGTAGTCCCAGTACACTTCAGACCGCGCGGTGAGACCGACCCAGCTGGCCATCTCGCGGGCGCCTTGCAGGATGTTGAAACGGTCGGCGTCGTAGAGGCGATGCGCCTTGATCGTGGCTCGAAATACCTCGGGATGGAGAGCCATACCCGCCGCGAAGGGTAAAGCGGTCACACCAAACGCGCCCACAAATGCCGTGAGCTGCGGAATTGACGCGGCTTGCGAATACGCCAACACCGCCACCGTCACCAGCAGGTACGCCGGCATCATCACCGCAGCCGCAATCGACGTGTAAACACCGAGTCCGAGGGCAACGCCCGCAGCAACGAGCCACCAGGCGGCGCGTGTGCTTTGAAATCGTGCAAGTGCCAGCAGCCAGGCCACTACAAACGGCAAGGGGTAGAGCGAACCAGGCGCGGTTTGAGCCTGCAGCCATAACAACGGCGTCGACGCGAAGACACCGAGCGCGACGATCGCATAACCCGCATTGGCGAAGATGCGCGCGGCGAGGAAGTACATCAAGGCCGCAGACGCAATCGCCGCAGCGATCGGCAGCGCGGCCATTACCGCAGCATCGCTCCTCGTTGGCCCAGCATCCGTTCACGAATCAGCGGCATCGGCAGCGGTCCCAGCTTGATGAAGCTATCGTGGAAATCCTGCAGCTTGAACGCACTTCCTTTCTTCGCTTTGTAGTCGTCGCGCAGCTTCAGGATGGCGAGCTTGCCCATCGTGTAATAGCCGTACAGCGGATCGCCGGCGCCGCGCTTCGCCTCGGATAACGCGACAGGCGCCGGCTGGTGTCCCTCGCTTTCGAACAGCTTCTGCGCTTCTTCAACGCTCATCCCTTGCGTGTGCATTCTGATGCCGACGATGAAGCGAACGTCGCGGAGCAGCGCATCCTGCAGTTGCGCGAGGCGGTATTTT
>DASPWV010000751.1:0-2834 GCA_035637635.1 Vicinamibacterales bacterium
CGGCGTCTGACCGCCGTCGCCTTGGCGAAGGCGGTTCGCCGGACCTGGGAGCTTCGATGACTGTGATCCACCATCGCTGGGACGACATCACTCCGGAACAGATCAACTCGACCGTCTCGCGGCAATACATCACCGCCGAACGCGTCACCATGGCGCGCTTCGAGCTCAAGCGCGGCGCGGTGGTGCCGCAGCACGCGCACGAGAACGAGCAGGTGAGCTACATCATCAGCGGCGCGCTGAAGTTCATCTTCGAAGGTCGCGACATCATCGCCCGCGGCGGTGAGGTGCTCCAGATTCCGCCGAACGTTCCGCACGCGGCGGAGGCGATCGAGGACACGCTCGCGATCGACGTCTTCAGTCCGGTGCGTCAGGACTGGATCGACAAGACGGACTCGTACTTTCGCAGGTAGACGGCAATCACTCGCCGACGATTTGCATCACGATCTCGCGCCGCCGCGGACGCGTGTCTAGTTCGAGCAGCATGATCTGCTGCCACGTACCCAGCAACAGCTTGTGGTCCGCGAAAGGCACCGTCAATGACGGGCCGAGCAGCGCGGCGCGCACGTGGCTCGATCCGTTGTCGTCGCCCCACCGCAAATGGTGGCGATAATCGTCGCCGCGCGGCGCCATCTCCTCGAGCAACCGATTCAGGTCCGCAACCGCGCCGGGTTCGAACTCGATCGTCGTCACGGCCGCGGTCGATCCGACCACGAATATCGTGGCGATTCCCGCGGCGCAGTCAGTGGCGGCCACGGCGGCAGCCACAAGATCGGTGATATCGTGTGCATCGCCTTGGCCCCGCGTGGCAATTTCGCGTCGATGGGTCGCCACCATGGCCGTGTTAGAATAATTGTTTCCGCCTGGCCGGCGTAGCTCAGTTGGTAGAGCAGCTGATTCGTAATCAGCAGGTCACCCGTTCAAGTCGGGTCGCCGGCTCCAGTTTCCTTTAGAAAATATCGAAACTCACACGCCGCAGGCCGTCTCGTCGGTCCTGCGGTGGACGGATGGTGGACGGACGGGACGTCGCAGCCCGTTACGGGACCCGCGATCCAGCGCCGGACGACGTCCGGCGTTTCCTGGTGCTGCAGTTCCTCGAAAACCGCCGGCCGGCGGAATCAGAAATGCAATCGAAGAGTTACGGAAGGAGCTCTGCCTGATCGATGAGGATCAAGTAAGTCAGTGGAGTTGCATCGGCGATGACGATCATGCCGGGCGAGCGGGCTACGGACGGAACGCGTCTCCGGCTTGGCGATCGTGTTCGAGATCGTCCTGGGTGTAGTGGAGGTACACGCCGTGCTCTTTCAGAAACGCGTGCACCTGCGTCCGGGTGTCGTATCCGAGCAGTCGCCGTAGCTGGCCGGTCGTGAGCTTCTGATCGCGATACTCCTCGAGGGCAAACGCTTCCAGTGCTGCACGGGGCAGGTTCTCGCCCTGGGCCTCCAAATGGGCAGCGATGTCCTCGGGGAGTTCAAAAAGGATCCGCACGATGGTCCCTAAACGCCGACCTCTTCAAGGTGCTTGAGCCGAGGCAACCTCTTGATGGCCTTGCCGCTCTCTTTCTCAGCCAGCCGCAGCTCGTACAGGTTCTGAAGATTCAGCCAGAACTCGGCGCTCGTGCCAAAAAAATGTGCGAGGCGTAGCGCTGTGTCGCCTGTAATCGCGCGATGGCCGTTCAGAATGCCAGTCACGCGATTCGTAGGGACCTTGAGCTGGCGAGCGAGTTCGGCGGCGCTCATGCTAAGCTCTTCAAGTTCTTCGGCCAGATGCTCGCCTGGATGGATGGCGCTGCGTGCCATTGGGTGTGCTCCTCAGTGATAGTCAACGATCTCGATATTCGCAGGCCCAGGGGATTTCTCAGGCCATTCGAAACAAATCCGCCATTGGTCGTTGATGCGGATGCTGTACTGGCCCTTCCTGTCTCCCTTCAACGCCTCGAAACGATTTCCCGGCAGCGCCGCGAGATCCTGTAGTGCATGGGCGGCTTCGAGGCGATCGAGCTTGAGACGAGCCGGACGATCGAAGCCGGAGAACGCCTTTACGCGCTTGCCTGCGGCGAAGTCAGCCGTTCGCTTGTCGCGGTAGCTGACGATCATCGGAGTCCATTATGACATGCGTTACGCGTTATGTCACGCGTAACGATCTACGGTCCTCAGCACTGCGAGCAGCACGGAGAGAGCGGGCTCGTGGGGGATGCCCGCCCGCAGGGGCGTCCGACCACGAGCGAGCCGTCGCGGCCGACTTCTTCACGCTTGAGCACGGCTGGTTGCGCGCTGCCTCCCCCAGTATTCGCGCATCGACCGCACGACTCCCACGTCCGTGATGTTCAAGTAGCGTTGCGTGATTTCGAGCTTGGCATGGCCAAGCAGGATCTGAATCTCGCGGACATCAAGCCCACCTTCGAGCCACCGTGACGCGCATTCGTGTCGCAAGTCATGCCAGTGAAGGTCGAGTTCCTCCAGCTTCGCCTTGCAGCTCGCGGTCAAGTATCCTCCCCGCTTCACGTACTCGGGCTGCACGCCGTTCGCGATCAGCTTCACCTCGCGCCACAGGCGGTTGAAGTCTCCTACGAAACCTCCGGTCGCATCGCCGAATACAAACCCCTTTGGCCCCCCAACAAATCGGCGGCGCCCGAGAATCTCACCCAGGCGACCCTCTGGGTCAAACGGGATGCGCCGGGCGACACTGGCCTTCGTATGCGCCTTCGCGATCTTGACCTCGTGGCTGTGCCAATCGATGTCGCTGTTCTGAACCTTCTGCATTTCACCCTGCCGGCAGCCGGTCTCCAGCGCGCCGACGATGCGATCTTTCATCTCCTGGCCGCAGGTGAGCGGAAC
>DASPWV010000752.1:0-1719 GCA_035637635.1 Vicinamibacterales bacterium
GACTTCTTTCATCAAGGCGCGAAGCGCCAGCCGGTGACGATCGAGGTGCGTCTGTGCGACCTGCACATAGTCGCCGGCGAAAAGGACGATGTCCGGCTTCTGTTGGAGTGCTGTGACGAAGGCCTTCTTTTCATAAGCGCCGACACCGTCAGTTTGGACATCGGCGAGTACCACAATCCTGAGCGGCTTTTCAAGCCGACCTGAGACGACCGGCACGTGCGATACCTCGAGGTCTCGAGGTTCGATGAGGAATGCGTCGACGCCGACGAGGGCGACGGCGGCACTGACGAAAAGCATGCTGCTCGCGATCACAGGGCTGGACTTCCAGCCGCGAATGCCGAGTACTGCCGAGATCGCGACTCCGTGGACGAAGATCGCGTAACAGAGAAGCCTCATTACGCCAAACAGGTCCCTGGCGAGCGCGAGCGCGAGGATGGACGCGACGAGGCCGAACACGCTGGCTCCGATGGCGAGGCGTCGAGCGCCGAGTGGATTCGCCACCCGCAAGAACCAGATGTCGATGGCGAGGAGCACGGCGTTATAGGCCAAGTCCATTTTGTCTCGTCAGAGGCTCTGTGAACGAATGGGGATTCCGGTGTGAGTAACTTCGTCACGCGCTCGGCGCCTGATGCGCTCGAACCGTGGACCAGCACGACGCGCACCGGGCGTTCGAAGGAGTCATCTCCTATAGGACACATGATGTTTCGCGCCCACGCAAGCTAGCATTACTGCCGCAGATTTCCGCTACCAGATCGATCGTCGGAGCGGCCATAAGCCCACTTAAACTGACCGAACATGCGGATTTCTCGGTGTTGCGGAGCGAGGCTGGCCAGGGCGTCGCGGCTCGTTTCGTATATCGGGATGATTCCGACGGCCTCGCCGTAGTTTGCGTTGGGTCGGCGCCAAATCTGCAATCTTCAGATCGTGATCTGCCGATGCCAAGACTGCGGCAGTAATGCTAGTACGGGTATGGCCAGTGGGCGCGGCCGGCGAGCTCCATGTATCTGGAGAGAACGATGCGCACGTAGTTCTGCGCGCTGAGCGACATCATCGGGAGACCACATCCCGAAACGGCGTTCTCCCCCTGGTTGAAGGCACCGAGCGCCATCAGCGTGTAATCGTCATCGGTACATCCCGGATAATCCCGCCGAACGTTCGCTCGATCGACCATGATGGCGCGGACACCTTCGGTGATGTTGATCGCCGGATTGAAGACCGACGTGGGCCATAGGGCCGCATCCTCTTCGTGAGCCAGGTTGGGATGACCGTCGGCAAGCCGAGCGTTCGGCAGCCATCCGCACGCCGGCGTGAGCTGCATGAGGCCGAACGACTTCGTTTCCGGCTCCGTCCAACCGGGTTCGCGACCTCCGTCGCACGGGCTATCGGGACTGACGGCGTAAAGGCTGAAGTTCGACTCGAGCGAGATCTGCGACTTGAACACCATCGGGTCCGGTTCATTGGCGAGGCGCGCGGATTCCAGGATCTGACAGTCGTACGCATCCGCGCCGCGATCTCCGCCGCAGATGGGGTCATCGCAAGCGGCTACGCATTCCTTGACCACCGCGTCATCAGTAACGAATTCGCAGCCGTACGTGGGAGCGACAAGTAGGGCGACCACCACCAGCCAATGCGGGCGCTCTTGTCGTTTGTCGAGGCTCACGCTCCTCTCATGTCGGTAGGGCCGCGTTCCTTCACGGAAAATCGTGCAGAGAACGGCAC
>DASPWV010000753.1:0-1921 GCA_035637635.1 Vicinamibacterales bacterium
AGGACATCCGCAACATGGGCGGTCTCAAACGCTACTTGCCCGTCACCTATTGGACCTTCATCATCGGCGCGCTCGCCATCGCCGGAGTTCCCGGACTCGCGGGATTCTTCTCGAAGGACGAGATCCTCTTCGAAACGTTCGCGCGCGGGTATCAGTGGCTCTGGGTTGTCGGGATTCTGACGTCGCTCTTGACCGCCACGTACATGTTCCGGCTGGTGCACCTGACGTTCCACGGACCATTCCGTTTTTCACCGGCCGCTGCACACGACACCGGCCACGGTGGCGCGGAGATGCCGCAGCGGAGCACCGCACCCGCGCACCCGAGCACCGCACCGCACCCTGGCACCGGAGCGCACCTAACGCACCCAACGCACCTGGCTCTGCATGATGCGCCGCTGTCGATGGCCGGTGCGCTGGTTGTCCTCGCTCTCGGATCCGTCGTTGCCGGTTACATCGGGTTGCCGCACGCGCTCGGTGGCGACAACGCCCTCGGGCGATTCCTCGAGCCGTCGTTCAAAGCGGAGAGTGGTGGACTCGCAGGCATGACCATCGGCGACTGCGCGCCGACAACCGGCGTGACGCCGGAGACCGGCGCGCTCGCGGGCATGACAGTCGGGGATTGCGTGCCCGGCAGTGAGGTCGCGCGCACGGCTCAGGGAACAGCCCAGACGTCCGCTGGAGGCGCGCTGCCCTCGACTTCGCTTGGGGCGGCCCAACCCCACCCCGAAGGACAGACGGGTGTGCTGGCGGGGGTTCAGCCCCGCCCCGAAGGTCCGCAACACACCGAGGCGGCTGCTGACAGCGAAGGCAAGGAAGCACTCGAGCTCACGTTGATGGGCGTGTCCTCCGTGATCGCGCTCGTCGGCATCGGCCTCGCAACGTGGCTGTGGCTCAAGCGTCCCGAGCTGCCCGATCGCGCGGCACGAACGGTTCCGGGTCTCTATCGCCTGCTGCTGAACAAGTACTACGTCGACGAGGCATACGATGCGGCAGTCGTGCAGCCAGTCAAGATCGTGTCGGAAGAAGGCCTCTGGCGCGGCATGGATGTCCGTGTCATCGACGGTACCGTGAACGGAGCCGGCCACATCGTCACGGCCATGAGCGCGGTGCTGCGACTCGTGCAGACCGGATCGGTCAAAGCGTACGCGGCGTCGACCTTCCTCGGCGTCATCGCGATTCTCGCTTATTACATCTGGAGATAGTGCGTGACTGGCTGGCCGCTCTTATCAATCGTGATCTGGTTGCCGACGGTGGGCGCGCTGCTGCTGCTGCTCGTGAACAACCGCGACGGATCCCGGAACGGCTTGGTTCGCAACATCACGCTGGTGGCGTCGCTGGCCACTTTTGCAGCGACGCTCGCCCTCTGGGCGTTCTACGACATGTCTGGCGCCGCGGAGTTTCAGTTTACCGAGCGGCTGCCGTGGATTCCGGCCTTCGGCATCGAATACTCCCTTGGCATCGACGGCATCAGCCTGCTGCTCATCGTCCTGACGGCGTTTCTCACGCCTATTGCGCTTCTCTCGTCGTGGGAAGGTGTGCAGAAGAAGGTCAAGGAGTTCTCGATCTTCATGCTGCTGCTCGAGACCGCGATGCTCGGGGTGTTCGCGTCACTGGATCTCTTCCTCTTCTATGTGTTCTGGGACTTCGTGCTGATCCCGATGTACTTCATCATCGGCATCTGGGGGTACGAGCGACGCGTCTATGCCGCCGTGAAATTCATTCTCTATACGATGGCCGGCAGCGTCCTGATGCTCGTCGCCATTATCGGCGTCGCGTGGATCAATCAGAATCAGACGGGCTCGTACAGCTTCGATCTGCTGCATCTCTACGGTCTGCAGATTCCCGCGCGGACGCAGTTCTGGTTCTTCCTTGCCTTTGCGGTGGCCTTTGCGATCAAGGTGCCTTTGTTTCCGTTCCACAC
>DASPWV010000754.1:0-4666 GCA_035637635.1 Vicinamibacterales bacterium
TTCAACAGGCTGACCGCCGGGCTGATCGACGATCTCGATGCTCGCCGCGAGCACGGTCCCGTCGCTTTGCACGTCACCGTCGACAACGACTTTCGTCCCCTGGCGCAGGTTTCCGCACTCGCCGTGCTCGTACGTGGTCGAGGAGTCGGTCGTGACGTGCACTCCGCGGACGACAAGTGTCAAATTCGGGCACGTTCCTGCAAGATTCGCCACCGTACCGTCGCCGGCGACGTGATTGGATCGGCCGGGAGCCATGGCGGCGTTCGATCCGCCGGGCGCCGCAAAGGTGCTCGACGAGACGCCCAGGGGCGACGGTCCCGATGGTGAGAGCTGCCGCGAGCTGCCGGAACACGCGGCCGACAGAGCTGCCGTGCCTGTAATCGCAACGACGAAAAACGTTCTGATGAACATCGCGTTCCACCTCTGATCCTGTATGGCGGTAAGGCGTTCGGAGGAGTGCGCGGGCAAGGGAGCAAACTCGAGACCAGATCGTTGAACGGTTGTTTGACTGCCTCGTACGCGGATGCTACCGTGGGCGGATAGCGTGTCGATCGGTGATGTTCCCTGTATATGACTCGTATTCCCCTGGCGCATGACGCGCTCGGAATCGCCGGCTTCACGTTTGCCGATCTGCATCAGCCCGCGCGGCTCGCAATTCTCTACGAGCTGTTCTGCGGCGAGGCGCGGCGAGCCGATCCCGACCTCTGGGCTCAATGGGAAGCGCATCGCGCCAATCCGGCGGCGCTCGGTCCGGTTGCTCGATCCAACCTGATCGTCGCGCTCGCGCCGCATGTGAGCCGGTTTCTGACGCGTCTGTTCAGCGTAGGTCCTGACGCCGACAAACTGGCGGCGGCGACGCGCGTCTACGACGATCTGTTCCGCTTCAAAATCGACTTCGTTCGTCGTCGAGCGCTGCCGCTGCTCAAGACAGGTGTGCACGTCGAGGCGACGGCGGAGGATCACGCGCGCGTCGAGCGGCTGTCGGCCGGGCCCGATCCGGAACTCGCCCTTGCGCGCTACGGCTGCTCGCTGCTCGACCGGGAAGAAGCTGCGCGCGCGTACAATTCCGCGGACGAAAAAGCGAGCGTCGCCGCCGAAATCGAGTCGCTCAAGCGATGGTGTGCGGCGCATGTCCACGATAGCCGCTTCCGGCACTGGGTCCTCTTCCGCTTTCCTGAAGCCATCGATGCCATGCGCCTCGTGCGTGTCGTGCGGCCCGATCCCGCGATGCCGGAACTGATGATTGGACCCGAAGAGAAGCTTCGGCGCCGCGACGGCTTCAAATTGACCGACGAACGCTTCACGGTGCGTGAAGTGCTGAGCGAAATCCATTACTGCGTGCTCTGTCACGAACGCGACAAGGACACGTGCTCGAAAGGCATTCGCGACAAGACAGGCGCCGTCATCGCCAACGCGCTCGGCAGTCCACTGGCCGGCTGCCCGCTCGACGAGAAGATCTCCGAGATGCACTTGCTGCGAAAGCGGGGCGATGCGATCGGCGCCCTGGCCATCGTCGCCATCGACAACCCGATGTGTCCCGGCACGGGGCATCGCATCTGCAACGACTGCATGAAGGCCTGCATTTATCAGAAGCAGGATCCCGTCAACATCCCGCAAATCGAGACGGGCGTGCTCACGGACGTGCTTACCATGCCATGGGGTGTGGAGATTTACGGACTGTTGACGCGTTGGAACCCGTTGAATACTCGGCGTCCATATCCGCTGCCATACAACGGCCGCAACGTGCTCGTCGTCGGTCTCGGGCCCGCGGGCTACACCCTGTCGCACTATCTGCTGAACGAAGGCTTTGGCGTCATCGCCATCGATGGGTTGAAGATCGAGCCGCTTCCCGAGGAGTGGACGGGTGGGGCCGAGCCGCCGCGTCCCATCCGCGACTGGCGCGAGATCTACCGGCCACTCGACGATCGTGTCCTCGAAGGATTCGGCGGCGTGTCGGAATACGGCATCACGGTGCGCTGGGACAAGAACTTCCTGACGCTGATCCATTTGACGTTGTCACGGCGCGAGAAGCTGCGCATCTACGGAGGCATCCGCTTTGGGGGTGCGCTGCCGCTGGAAGAGGCGTGGGAGTACGGGATCGATCACGTCGCCATTGCCGCCGGCGCCGGGCGGCCGACGATCATCGACATCAAGAACAATCTGATTCGCGGCATCCGCAAAGCCAGCGATTTCCTCATGGCGCTGCAACTGACGGGCGCGTTCAAGGCGGACACGTTGTCGAACCTGCAGGTGCGGCTGCCGGCCGTGGTCATCGGCGGAGGATTGACGGGCATCGATACGTCGACCGAGCTCGTCGCGTATTACCCGCTGCAGGTCGAGAAGGTGCTGCATCGCTACGAGGAGCTTGTACGCGAAGAAGGGGAAACCGCTGTCCGCGCGCACCTCGATCCGGAGGAACAAGGCATTCTCGACGAGTTCCTCGCCCACGGCCGCGCCGTGCGGCTCGAACGGTCGCGAGCGGAACGTGCAGGCGAAGCGCCGGATTTCGTTGCCCTCGTCCGCCGCTGGGGCGGCGTCACGCTCGCGTACAGGAAACGGCTGCAGGATTCGCCGGCGTACCGGTTGAATCACGAAGAGGTGAGCAAGGCGCTCGAGGAGGGTATTGCGTTTGCCGAAAACCTCGAGCCGGTCGAAGCGATTCCAGACGAGTTCGGTCACGTTTGCTCGATGGCTTTTCTCAGGAAAGCCGGCGACGGGTCGGCGGACCGCGTCGAGCTGCCTGCGCGGACCGTGCTCGTGGCGGCGGGTACCTCGCCCAACACGACGTACGAAAAGGAACACCGCGGCAGCTTCCAGCTCGATAATCGCCAGCGCTTTTTCCAGGGCTTTCGCGCGGTGAAGGCGGATGACGGCAGCATCGCGCTCGAACCGGATGCAAGCGGCTTCTTCACGTCGTATCAACGTGGCGGCCGATTCGTCACGTACTACGGAGACAACCATCCGCGGTATGCCGGCAACGTCGTGAAAGCCATGGCCTCCGCGAAAGATGGCTACCCGCATGTCGTGCGATTGTTCGAGGACGAGATCGAGGCGCTCGATCCCGCCGCGCAGGCGGAACGTGAGGCGAAGTGGCGGTCGATTGTGGCGCGCTTCGACGATCAGCTGCTCGCAAAAGTTGAGCGTGTGATTCGTCTGACGCCGACGATTGTCGAAGTCATCGTCCGCGCGCCGGCGGCGGCAAGACATTTTCATCCGGGACAGTTCTACCGGCTGCAGAATCTCGAGCGAGTGAGCCCGCGCGTGCGCAGCGACGATCACGTGGCGTCGCTCACCATGGAAGGCATCGCGTTGACGGGAGCATGGGTCGATGCCGAACGCGGCCTGCTGTCCCTCATCACGCTCGAGATGGGCGTGTCCAGCCGCCTCTGCGCGTACTTGAGACCGGGCGAGCCCGTGATGGTCATGGGGCCGACGGGCACGCCGACGGAGATTCCAAAGAGCTCCAGCGTGATGCTTGCCGGCGGCGGGCTCGGCAACGCCGTTCTCTTTTCGATTGCGAAGACCCTGAAGGTCAACGGCAACAAGGTTGTGTATTTCGCCGGCTACAAAAACGGCGCCGACCTCTTCAAGCGCGAGGAGATCGAATCGTCGACCGATCAGGTGATCTGGGCGACCGATATGGGACAGGAGATCCAGCCGCATCGTCCCCAGGACGTTCACGTTCGCGGCAACATTGTCCAGGCGATGCTCGCCTATGCGGAAGGCAAACTCGGTCCGCAGCGCGTTCCTTTGACCGATGTCACGCGGATCATCGCCATCGGATCCGACCGGATGATGAATGCGGTGCGGCTCGCACGTCACGGTGTGCTGGCGCCGTATCTGAACCCGAGACACGTCGGCATCGGCAGCATCAACTCGCCGATGCAGTGCATGATGAAAGAAGTCTGCGCGCAGTGCCTGCAGCGGCACGTCGATCCAGAGACCGGACGCGAGGAGTTTATTTTTTCTTGCTACAACCAGGATCAGGAGCTCGATCGCGTCGATTTCGCGAATCTACAGGCGCGGCTGCGCCAGAATTCCGTGCAGGAAAAAATCTCGAATCTCTGGTTCGAGCTGCTGCTCGATCGCTCCGAAGCGGAACTGAGTCACGTCTAGGAGATCCTCACTTCAACTGCGACGCGTAAACGGCTGCGCCGAGCAGTCCCGTTTCCGCATTCATAATCACGTGTATCGGCATCGCCTCGAGCAACGGGCTCATTGGTCCCTTGGCGCGAAACGCATCGCGGAATGCCGGCTGTTCAAGGGCCGGCAGAATTCTCGGAGCGATGCCTCCGCCAATGAAGACGCCGCCGCGCGTGACTCCGGTCAATGCGAAATTACCCGCGACGGCTCCATAAGCGGCTACGAACAAATCGAGCGCCTCACGGCAGCATGCACAGGTTCCGGCCAGCGCGGTTTTCGACACGTGCGCCGGCGCGTCTGGGGATTGCATGTCGTCCAAGGCCGGACAACGCGCTCCCGAATGCGTGAACTCGGCGATGTTGACCAGGCCGGGACCTGACAAGACGTGCTCAATTTCCACTCGTCCGTACCGCGCACGTAGAAACTGAACGAGCTCCAGCTCCCGATCGGTGCGCGCCGCAAAATCGGTGTGTCCGCCTTCGGAGGCAATGGGAATATGCCGGCCGTCTATCCAATGAAGAAG
>DASPWV010000755.1:0-8827 GCA_035637635.1 Vicinamibacterales bacterium
TGGCGCGCGTCAAGGCTGCCCTCCTTCGTCGGCGCGGCGCGGCCTTGACGTCCGCCATCGGCTCCCGTTTTTGGCAATTGGCGGAGCGCCGAAACGACTGCGCATCCCTGTGTAGGACGGGCCGTTGCACATCACTGATCGCCGACGATCGTCACGTCCTGCACTCGAACGTGACATGTGCCTGCCGCATGACGTACCGCCGACGTACACTTGCGGCAACTCGCCATCAGGCCGCACGTTTTGAGCCGTCAAAACGCGCGCGCCACTTCGGCAACATTTACCGCGGTCCGGCGCCAGGAATGTGCGCTGCAATCGCCCTGATTGGTTCACTGACTTGCGACTCACGGAACCCAGGACGTGAACGACCCCGAACGGGCCCTCGGGCGCGTCGCGGCGCCGGAGGCGGGGTCGTTCACGTCCTGGGTTCCGTTCTGCACTAATCGGAACCTCTGTCAGGGGCGGCAAAGAACGCCGCCCCATGTGTCGCGCGGCGAGCTCGCGTAACTTCTTGCAGGCAGAGGGCGTTCGTGGCGCGCACTCGAGCGGAGGATGAACGCGATGCCGAGTCCATCGTCAATGCGCGAACGGGTTAAGGAGCCGGGTTGAGGAGCGGGTTGATGCTGTGCGGAGCAGCGTCCCCCCTCTGTTCCCCCGTGCGAAGTCCTCGACGCCGAGTTCGCCGACGGCTGACCAGAGGGGAGAGATGCTCGTACGTGTGTGGCAGAACCACGGATTCGATCGTCGCGCGACCCGACGCGAGGGTCTCGGGGATGACCGGTGCAATGGGTTTCAACGCCGCCTCGTCCTCGGTCAGCCATCGCCTGTAGAGGTGAGTAAATCGCGGCCCGCCGAACACGTCCGCGCATCGTTTGAGAAATGCGCGGAGCGCCTCCGGGATCGTACTCAGATCGGTGCCTCGTCGACGGTGAAAGAAGTAGCGCTTGAGGTCGTAGATCGCGTCGGCCTGAAGCGGGCTCTCGAGCTCCTCATGAACGACTGCCCGATAAGCCTCCATGGCGCGGCGCAGCGGTTGCGGAAACACGATCCGGAGCGTCCACGACGATGCCATCCGAAGCAGCGCCGTGTGTCCCACCAGGAACGTTCGGAAGTCATCGGTCCAGGGCACTGTCGCGAGGTACAGGACCAGGACGTGCCCGGTCGTAGCAATCCCGATCGGAAAGGTTCCAGGAAACTGGTTGGTGAGGTCCGCCACATCGTGCGCTGGCGCCGTCTCGGGGTGCTCCGATGACGGCCAGGCAGTCATCGTCTGGAGATACCCAACCTTCTCAGACCTCGTGGTGAGCCAGTCGAGATTGGGACTCGTGAGCGCCGCATCGAGTCGCATCAGCCGCTCGGCGGCCGACCGAGCGGGCACCGCCCGACGGCAGCGGCTGTCGGCGTCGCCGATCGCGTGATACAGCGGTCGATGTTGGACGTGATAGAGCCTGGCGCGGTTGTGGATGCAGTCCGCGGTGACGGCAAAGCCTCGCCTCACGAGCTTGTCGAAAAACGCGTTGCACTTGTCGCCGCCGTTGGCATGCCCGCGAAGGCGGCGTACTGTCGTTTAACACAGAGACCGGCATGCCGCATGACCAGCACGAGGAATCGCGCTTGGCGTTCGGTGAAGCCGTACTCGACCACGGCCTGGACGCGTTCGGTGCCTGTCATTTCCATAGCTCCTCGGCGAGTCCGCCGTGATGCACACCGCCGCCGCCACCGCCGCTGACGCGCCCGCCAATGCGCAGACTTGATCCGCCATAGCATGAGAAGCCCGACCGCGCGACGCTTGCGGCATGGCCACCGCGGTAGTGCTCGGTGGTCACCTCGATGTCGTCATGGTCCCAGCGGCCGTCCGCGTCGTGATACTCGATGCGCAGGTCAGGGAAGTGGACCTCGTCATCGAAGTACGGGAGGTCGTGTTCGTGCGCCCACTCTCGGATTTCCTCCTCTGTCCGATCGGGGTGTCCGTTGTAGTCCGGGCGGTCGCGATCCCGCTCGTGGAGCCAGGTCTGGTACTCACGCTTGAGCTCGTGGTCGAGCATGATGCGGTCAATCCGCGCGCGACGCTCGGCCAAGGCGCTCCGCCGCACGTTCGTAAGCGCGATAGACCTGGAGGTCACCCACATCGCTGTTCCGGAGAATGAATCCGCGGAACAGACCGGCATTGGTGCGATCCGTGGGATCGTCGAGGTCTCGATTGCCGTCCACGAGGAACAGAAACATGTCTCGATCTCCCAGGTAGGCGCCGGATGGAACCTTCGCGGCGCCAAACTCACCGTCCTTATATCCGAGCGGCAAGTGCCAGGCCGGGTGATCGGCCATGAGGGCGAGCACCCGGCCGGCCAGCTCGTCGTGCTGGACGCGTGCATACCGCGGTGATGTGATCGCGTGCACCGTCCAGGGCGCAGTCCGCTCGATGAACAGTTGGTACTCGTCTCGAGCGAACCGCTGCAGCCCGTAGTTGATGGCCGATGAGGCGATCGCTGCGGGCAGCGTGCGCAAGTAGCTTGGCGGCGCGCTGGCTAATGTTGCGAGCTGGCCGAAGCTCCAATGCGTCAAAGCGGCGGTGCGACCCGACGTGTTGCGAATGGCAAGATCATCGTCGTCGACCACCATCGTCCTGAGATCGACCGTCTCAGTGGTGCGTTCTTCGATGCGGGCGCGTCGTGTTCGGGCCGCCTCGTAGAGCGCGCGAACGCTGGCGTATCGCTCGTCGGGTGGGCGCGACGCCCATTCCCGGTGAGCGGTGTACGCCGTGACAGCGGACACACGTATACCGGTCATGTTTGCTCCTTTCGACATGGCCAATGGGGCGATGCGGTGGAACAGCTCCTCGTGGATGTGCGACGAGGAGGGGTGGCCGCAGGACGCAGCCACAACGGAATGATTAAACGCTAGATCCCTTGAACGTTTCTGTCAACGTCAGCCATTGCCGAAGACACTTCATCGAACATCAATACCAGCTTCGCAGAACACGAAGTACTCGCCTCACATGCGGCCTGGGCTAATACCTAAACGCGTACTGCAGCTTCACGAGAAGCTGATTGGAATCGAGCTGCCAGCGATCGAGGATGTCGCGCACGTTGTGGTTGTAGACGATGAATAGATCGCCAACCGGTCTAAACGTCCAGCGCAAGCGCGTGTTGACGCCGATCGATTCCGTTTCCGTGTCGTACTGCACGTAGCTCGCAACGTTGAGATCCGGCGAGAAGTTGATCCGTGCGCGTGTGCCGACGACCGTCTGGGTAAAATCGCCAGCACTCAGCTCACGGCCGACATCGCGCTCTCCAGTGAACTCAATTGTCAACACCGGCGTCGGATTCCACGCGCCGGTCCACTGGAACTGATTCAGCCGGCCGTCGTAGAACCCGCCGAACCACCACGTCACCTGTGAGTAGAGGCGGCGCTTCTGCGCGGTTCCGACTTCGAGCCGATAGCGGCGCCAGTGGTACGCGCCGGGCGCAATCGTCACGCCCGCAATCTCGGACGGCTCGACGAGGCGTTCGCCAGTAGGGTTCACATTGAACTCGAATCGATCGCCGCTCCGAAAGCGCCAGTTAATGGGCGCCATGAAGACCCGGTAGCTCTCCCAGTTGCCGTGCAGGTCGGTCGCGAGCGAAGGCATGAATTCGTGGAACAGGCGCTGCAACGGTCCTTTCGAGACGCGCGTGCTGTTGTTGATCTGGCCGTTAAAGAGATGAACAGCGGGACGAGGGACGAATCCCACGGACGGATCGAAGTCGCGACCGATTCGTTTGTAAGTCAGCGCGATGTCCCATAGGTCGTTCGGATAATCGATCTTGAAACCGTGCGCCGTTCGATCGCGCCCGAGGCCATCGCGATCGGTGACGAGGCTCCAGGCGCCAACCAGGAAATTCTTGTCGCCGCGAAAATGCGACGTCGCGTACGTGAAATCGACACCGCCCAACCAACTGCCCGATCGTCCGAGCGGATCGCCGACCGTGGCGACACCACCAACCCAGGATTCGCGCCAGAGATTTTGCTTCACACGGCCGACGGCCATCACGCTTTCGTCCGGGACGACTCCTGGCTTGTCGTTCGTGCCAACGATGAGGCCACCGAAATTGGTCTGATTGGCGCGGCCATTCAGTTTGCCGCCGGCCATGATCGGAATCTCGCGGCCACTCACCAGTCCAATGCGGCGGCTGAAGTACGGAATCACGTCCTGGTTGAGGCCGAGGCCGAACGAGAAGATGTCGGCGCCTTCAAGGAAGAACGTGCGCTTCTCAGGAAAGAACAGCGGAAAACGCGTCAGGTTGGTCCGGCGAGTATCGACTTCTGTCTCCGCGAAGTCGGTGTTCACCGTCAGGGAGGACAGCACATTTGCGCCGAGACGCTTCGTCAGATCAAGACTCGGTTGAAAATCACCATCAACCGGTTCGCCTGGCGCAGGGATGCCGCCACCGGACGTCACGGACGGGCGCAACGTCAACCCTAATCCGAGCGCGAAATCGGGCAGGTCTGTCACAAATCCCGCGCGGCTTGTTTGTGTGACCTGGAACTGCCGATCGGCGGCTGCCCATCGATCCGTCTCCAACCGACGCTGAATACGTCGCTCGACGTTGAAATGCCATTCACTCAATCCGGGCTTGAAGGAGAGCGTTTCGATCGGAATCAGGATCTCGACAGTCCATCCGCGCGTGGTTCGCTTCGTTCCGGCTTCCCAAATGCCGTCCCAGTTCGGGTTGTCAGTTTCGCCGCCTGGCTCGATCAGCGCGTCGTAGCGCGCACCGCCAGGATTGACGGCAAACACGTACCCGGACCTCCCGTCGAGGAACGTATCGAGGACGACCCGCACGTGATCTTCCTGGCGGAGCTGCGGATCGCGTTGCTTGCTGAAGCTGACGATTCGCATCGCGTCGGGATCGTCGCACTCGATGCCGATGAGGACTGCCTTCGGTCCGGCGAGCACACGAACACGTGTCGCGCCGCTCGCTGGAGTGCCTTCGTTCGGGTCCGCTTGTGTGAAGCCGTCGGCGATCTCCGCGTCCTTCCACGCAGGTTCGTCAAGCACGCCGTCGACGGCGATGTGACCATTCAGCGCGCCCGCGCGAATCGTGTGGTCCCGCAGTTCCTGCGCCTGTGCGGCTGTCGACGCCCACGCAACTGCAGCGAACGTGAGGAGCGCAGGCGTCAAGTCGCCGAGTCGAGGCATCGGGTTGGAGTGGCGGGTTAGGGGGTTGACTGCTGGACCGGATTTACTCTTGTTCCTGCCCGGATTTCATCGGTCGCGCGAACCGCCACCTGGTCGCCAGCATGGAGATCGCCAAACACCTCCACGTTGTTGCCCATGGTTGCTCCGCGTCTGACGTCGACATATTCAGCAACGCCGTCTCGCACACGAATCACAAAGCTGCGCTCCGTCGTCGTCGCCACCGCCGTGCGCGGCACGACGAGAGAAGCCGCGGCGCGCCTCGCAGGCCACCGGACTTCGGCGAACATGCCTGGCGCGAGCCGGCCATTGCCATTGGGCACGTCAACTTCCACGGCCATCGTCCGGGTCTTCAGGTCCAGCGCGCGAGCCGGTCGCGCGAGTTTACCGGTAAACGTTTCACCAGGGAATGTGATGACCGTGAATTGAATCGGTTGCCCAATGGCGACGCCAGCCACATAGGGCTCCGGAATTGCCGTGACCAGGCGGAGAGGCGACACTTGCTGCAGCCGCACGATCGAGCCGGAACTCGGACCAACCAGGCTTCCGACATGCGCGGTCCGTTCGGTGACGACGCCGTTAAACGGTGCCGTGACCTGCAGGTAGGTTTCGATGTCTCGCAGCGACCTGGCCGCCTGGCGTGTCGCTTCGACGTTACGCGTCGCTGCCTGCACATGCGCGCGTGCCGCCTCCACTTTCTGCTGCGCGACTTCGACATCGTTTCCCGCGACGACACCAGGCGTGGACGAAGCTTTCTTCAAGCGATCGAAGGTGGATTGCTCGGACGTGAGTGCGGCTTGAGCTTCGAGTCGCTGGGCGTCGGCGCTCTGCACCTTCGCTTCCGCCTCCTGGATCTGCGCATTCAGCTCGGGCGCGACGATACGCGCCAGGAGCGCGCCCCGCGGTACGACGGAGCCGCGATCGACATCGATCCGTTCGACGAATCCTTGCACCTTCGCGTGAATGGCCACGTCCTGATATGCGATCAGATCACCAGGAAGCGGCAAACTTCGCTCGAGTGGCTGTGAGACCACGCGTGCGACAGGCACCGCGAGCGGCGCGGCCGGTGCGGCGGTTTTCGTCGTCCCACCCTGGCTCGCGGCCTGCGCCTCGGTCCGAGAACTGCAGCCCACAGCGCCCCCGGTTGCGATCGCCAGCAAGACAAACATTGCAAGATGATGCTTCCCCATGTCGGTATCCCAGGTCCTCACAGTTGCGGCTCGTGTCGCAGTGCCCGCGTTCACATTGACTCCTGCGGTCCCGATATATAGAAGGTCGAGGCTGGATCGTGGGGGTCGAGCGACACCGACCGGCGCCCGGAGCGGGCCTGCACGAGCGCGAAGAACGACGGGAGAACGAACAGCGTCGCCAGCGTCGCTCCCAACAAGCCGCCGATGACGGCTCGCCCAAGCGGCGCGGTTTGTGCGGCGCCGAATGCGAGAGGAACCATGCCGAGCACCATGGCGGACGTGGTCATCAGGATGGGTCGGAGACGGCTCTGAGCCCCCTCGACGGCGGCATCGGTGGCTGGCGATCCGGCAGCGCGCGATTTTTCCGCGAATGTTGTCAAAAGAATCGCATTGGCGACCGCCACACCAATCGACACGATTGCGCCCATGAACGATTGGACGTTCAATGTGCTACCCCAAATCGTGAGGGCGACGAGCACTCCCATGATCACCGCGGGAATCGTCGCGATAACAACGAACGCAATCCGAAGCGATTGAAAATACGCGCCGAGCAGAATGAAAATCGCCGCAATGGCGAGCAGGAGACCGGTCTGCAGCCCTTGCAAGGTCTGCTGCATCGGTGCAACCTGACCGCGCACCATGACAGACACACCGCGTGGCACTTCACCAGCCGCAGCAATCGCCGACGCGACCTCGCGCGATGCCCTTCCGAGATCGACACCTTTCAAATCGGCCGTAATCGTTACCATCCGCTGCTGGTTGTAGCGGTCGTACTGTCCGATCATCGTGCCCTCGTTGATCGTGGCAACGTCTCCCACGAGCGGGTACAGGCTGTCACCCTTCGAAACTGGGATCGTTTCGATGCTTTCAACAGAGTTCGTCAGGTACTGCGGCACTTCGACCTGCACCTGGTACGACACACCCGTATTGGGCGCGGCCCAGTAGTTGGGCTGAATGAACCGTGTTGACGACGTCGCGGCCACGAGGGCCTGGCCAACATCCTGAACGGTGACACCCAGCTGACCGGCGCGTTCTCGATCAACGCGGATGTTCAGGCTTGGGTACTCCAGCAACTGCGCATACTGAACATCCCGCAGTGTTGGAATGGCTGCCATTTTGTTCTTCACCGCGGCTGCAAACTTCCGACTCACGGCGAAATCGGGGCCTGAGACCGCGACTTCGATCGGCGTGGATGCGCCGAAGCTCATGACCTGGCTGATGATCTCGGCCGGCTCGAACGCGATCGTCGTGCCCGGCGCAAGCTCCGGCAGCTTGCTGCGCAGCCGCTCCTTGAGCGTCTCGGTCGCTACGCCGGAACCCGGCTTCAGCGCGACGCGGAGCACCGCTTCATGCGGGCCGCTCGTCCAGAGCAGGATGGTGTTGATCGGAAAGCTTGTTGGCTGAATCCCGACGTACCCAATCGATCCCTGAACGTTTTCCGGACCAGCCTCGGTCGTGAGGAACTGCAGGATGCGCTGCGCGATGACCTCGGTGCGTTCGACGCGTGTGCCGGCTGGCGCCTTGATCCGCATCTGCAGCTGCCCGGTATCGACGGTTGGGAAGATTTCTGTGCCGACACGCGTGCCGAGCAGCGTGATGACAACAATAGCGACGATTGCGTAGACACTAACCACCGCCCACCGGAAGCGCACTACGCGACTGACCACGCGCGCGTAGCGGTCGCGAATTCGCACGAATGAAAATCGTCCCGTCGCCTCCCCGGCGTGGGTGGTGCGGAGCAACCAGGTCGCGAACACAGGCACGAAAGTCCGTGCCAGCACGTACGACGCAAACATCGCGAACGTGACCGCGAGAGCCAGTGGTACGAAGAGCGCGCGTCCTGGTCCGACCATAAACAGCGCCGGCGTGAACACCGCCGCAACGCACAACATCGCAAGGAGCTGCGGAATCGCCACTTCGGAACCGGCCGTCAGAATCGCAAGTGCGCGGTTCTTCTGGCGTGCCAGATGCGTGTGCATGTTTTCGATCGCGACGGTGGATTCGTCGACGAGAATGCCGATCGCGAGGGTCAGACCGCCGAGCGTCATCAGGTTGATCGTCTGCCCTGTGACCCACAGGCCGACCACGGCTGCAAGCAAGGCGACGGGAATGGTCGTGACGACAATCAGTGCACCACGAATGTCCCGCAGGAAGAGCAGGACGGCGAGACCGGTGAGAATTGCACCCAGAATGCCCTCGGTTGCGAGCGCCCGAATCGCACTGGTCACGTATTGCGACTGATCGAACTCGAAATCAACCTTAATGTCCTCCGGCACGAGCGCGCGGAAGCGCGGGAGCGCGTCGCGGATCTCGTTAACAACGTCCAGGGTGGACGCATCGGCACGCTTGATCACCGGGAGGTACACACTCCGCCGACCGTTGACCATCGCGTAGCCGGCCAGGATGTCCATCGTGTCTTGGACCGACCCGAGGTCCCGGAGAAACACAGTCGGTCCGGCGCCCG
>DASPWV010000756.1:0-3167 GCA_035637635.1 Vicinamibacterales bacterium
CGCTGCCCTTCGACATAGGCTGAGAGGGCGGCCTGATAGCGGCCCTGCAAAAACAGCGTGTGCCCGAGATTGTAATGGCCGAAGGCCAGCTCGGGCACCAGTTGAATGACGCGCCGAAAGGCCGCTTCCGACGCGTCAAGCTGGCCCAGCTCGCGTCGAAGAACCCCGATGTTGTTGAGCGCCTGCGGATTCAGCGGCTCCAGGGCGAGCGCGGTCTCGAATGCACGGAGCGCTTCCTCTGGGCGATCGAGCTCTCCAAGTGTCGCGCCCAGGTTCGACCAGGCGGACGTGAACGTCGGCAAAAGCGTGGCCGCCGAACGGAATGCGTCGCTTGCCTGAAGCAGGTCGTCGCGACGCAGCCACAACTTGCCCTGCTCGAAGTGAGCGGCCGGCCAGTCAGGCGCGATAGCGAGCGCTTCTTCAAGGTTGCGCGCCGCCGCGTCGAGGTCGTTGACTTCCATGCAGGTGCTGGCTGCGGCAATGAGTGCGGGCGCGCTGCGACCGTCGTCGAGCGCACGGACGCACAGCGCGAGGCGCTCGGCAGGATCAGCGACACGCATGGCGCGTGCTAAGGGGGACAACGAACGATCATCGCCGGTCTCCCGCGATGACTCCGAGGGCTGCGCGATGACGTCGACGTGTGGGAGCGCCCATGCTGCACGTTTGGCGAGTACTTCAGGCGCATGGTCGGCGAGTGAGGTGAAATCCGCGGAGAACACGAATTTCACCCGGCTTTGTTCGCGGAGGTTTCCACGAGCTTCGTCGGGGCAGGCCGTCCTGCGAGCGGCGGCAGCATGAATCCAGGTTTGAAGTAGATAGTTCGGCTGAGTGCTGACCAGACGCGTATTCCCCGTTTGACGATTGATAAATGCCTCATGAATACCATCGGCGCGAACGACCAGATTTCCATCTGGCAGAAACGGGACCAGTGGATGCAAAAAGGGCCAGTCGGCGGGTCGCGGCGCCGCGATTACAGTGACGTCAAGATGCTCGGCCATGGGGCCGCGCTTGCTATGGACCCGGCTGCGTTGTTTTCGCCGGCGCCGTGGCGGGATGTTCCTCGCCATGATGACAGGTGTAGCACGTGACCGCGCTTCCGAGTGGTGAGTCGCCTTCCTTCGGCTTCTGGTTCGGGAAGTTCGTCTCGTTGATCGTCTTCACCATCTGCATCATGCGACGCGCGGTGCGCTTCTGGCTGTACTCATCGCTTGGATAATTTCCCTGCACGTGACAGAAGCCGCACTTCACGCCGAGCGCTTCCGAGATCTTCATCATCTCGCTCCGGAGGTTCGTCGTCGGCGGCAGGACCTTGAGATTCTCGGGCGGCTTCTGCGTGGGAGCCTGGCCGGCGGCCGGTTCCTGGGAGGGCCCGGTGCCGCGCACGCCCGCTTGCGCGATGACGACCGTCGAAAGAGCAAACAGAACGGCGGCAATGCCGGTGAGACGACGCATATCGAGATCTCCTGCGTGAGGTTGGGAGGCGTTGTGGCGACAGCTGCGCATTCGATGCCGGGTTACAGCTGTCCCGATTTGGGTTTTTCATTGCCCTGGTGACACGTCATGCAATTTACTTTCCCGAGCCGCGACTCTCCCTCGGGCGGAACGTAGTCGGGGAAAAACTGCTGATTGATCAGCCTGGTCATTGCGAGCATGCGACGCGCCGTGACCTTGTGCTCGTTCGTGTCGCTCGCGAAGTTGTTGCGGACGTGGCAGAAGCCGCAGCTCACGCCGAGCGCCTGAACCATCATCTGCATTTCCTGCTCGAACTGGGGAACTGTCAGCCCCGTCAGCACCTTGATTGTCGGGCTTTCCGCCATCCCGATTTTCGGCTGTTCCTGGGCCGACACGTCGAGTGCGGCACACCCAACCAAGGACACGAACAAAAGGAAACGCATCATGCAGATCGTAAGTCAGTTCTGCCGGCATTGTCGCCGTGAACCTGAATTCCTCCGTCAGCGCCGCGCGTACATCGCGTACTGCGCGTATCCATCGTGAGCGGCGCCGGTGTAGCGCGGTTCGCCGGTCCAATGCCCGCACCGGTGCCGCGAAGGACGGTGACGGGCTCGCTCCATGTCACGCCCCCATCGACCGATCGACTCACCGTGACATCTCCTTGCGAGACATTCGGTGTCTCGCCTTGTCCCTGAGTGTTCTCGAGCTGTGCCATCAGGACGACGGCGCCATGCGGATCGGTAGCCGCACTCAATTTGCGCACGAACGCCGGTGATGGGTCACCGGCTCCGTTTCCCGATCGCATCGGAATTTGACGTGTTACAGCTCATGTCGACAGCCGTCGCGCGATTGCCCGATGACGTACACCTGAATCGCTCAATCTCGCTTTTGCTGAACTGACCGCCGGTATTGCCGGATCCGGCGGGCGCATCGAGCGTCGGCCGCAGTGTGCCGAAACGCGCGTGCGACGACGCACGTATCGCAATCGGCGAGGCGCTCGCATGGACGGGAGAAGGCGTCGTTCCCGTCAAACCGCACAGCAGAATCGCCAGAAGTATCAGTCGGGTCCGCATGGGCGGAATCCTACACGACCTGCACCGCGCGCGACTCAGCTGTTATATCGTGAATGTTCACATTCGATACGACGGCCTGGCATGAAGCGTTGGCTTACGGCCTTTTCGGCGCGCACCAGTTTTGTCGTGCTGCTCGGGCTGACGACAGTCGCCCTGACCGCACTCATCGCGATCGGATGGCGTTCGCTGAATGCGTTCGAGACGACGATCACGCGGGTTATGCAGCAGGTCAGCGTGTATACGGCGGAGCAAACCGCGGCGCAGATTCATCGCGACCTGCGATCGCCCGTCTTCGATCTGCTCGAACAGGTCGACCACGCCGCGATTCGCAGCTTCGACGTGTCGAAGATCGCGGAGACGTTGAAAGCCGCAGGCTCCGAGAACTTTCGACTGATCGACACGTTTTTTGTCTGGAGCGCTGCGCCTGGCAAAGAGCCGGAGCTTGCCACCGCATCCGCCGAACGCCGCGTCCTCTTCTACTCGCCGCACCGCCAGGTCTCGCGCGACCAGACGTCTGCGCCCGGCAACGCGGGGAAACTCGGGTTTTCATCGAATGTCCGGCTGGCCGCGGTCCTGCTCAAGGAAGCCGCACAATGGGCCAGCGTCCAGAGGCCCTTCGCGGTGTCGTACTTCACGTTCGAT
>DASPWV010000757.1:0-8043 GCA_035637635.1 Vicinamibacterales bacterium
ACCGAGCGAAGCGAGGCCTCCCGAGCGAAGCGAGGCCTCCCGAGCGAAGCGAGGCCTCCCGAGCGAAGCGAGGCCTCCCGAGCGAAGCGAGGCCTCCCGAGCGAAGCGAGGCTTAATGATGACCCGAATTCTTCAGCAGCTCCCTGTCGGCGAGCGGGTAGGAATTGCCTTTTCAGGGGGGCTCGATACGAGCGCGGCGCTCCACTGGATGCGAAGCAAAGGCGCCGTGCCTTACGCGTACACGGCAAATCTCGGACAGCCTGATGAATCCGATTACGACGAGATTCCACGCCGTGCGCTTCAGTACGGCGCCGAAAAGGCACGCCTTATCGATTGCCGGCGTCAGCTGGTCACCGAAGGGCTCGCCGCGCTGCAGTGCGGCGCGTTTCATATCACGACAGCCGGCTTGCCGTATTTCAACACCACGCCGATTGGTCGTGCTGTCACAGGCACGTTGCTCGTCGTCGCAATGCGGGAAGACGGCGTGAACGTCTGGGGCGACGGCAGCACGTTCAAAGGCAACGACATCGAGCGTTTCTATCGCTATGGCCTCCTCGCGAATCCCGACTTGCGCATCTACAAGCCGTGGCTCGATCAGGCGTTCATCGACGAGCTTGGCGGCCGCCGGGAAATGTCGGAGTACATGCGCGCAGCGGGCCTTCCGTACAAGATGAGCGCGGAAAAGGCGTACTCGACGGATTCGAACCTGCTGGGCGCCACGCATGAAGCGAAGGATCTGGAGCGCCTCGATCGAGGCATCACGATCGTGGCGCCGATCATGGGCGTCGCCTTCTGGCGAGACGACATCAGGATCAAACCGGAGGCTGTGACTGTCCGCTTCGAGGAGGGCCAAGCGGTTTCACTCAACGGCCACACCTTCGGCGACGCCGTCGCGTTGATGCTCGAAGCAAACGTCATTGGCGGACGGCATGGCCTCGGCATGTCGGACCAGATTGAGAATCGGATTATCGAGGCGAAGAGTCGCGGCATCTACGAAGCGCCGGGCATGGCGCTGTTGTTCCTCGCCTACGAGCGCCTCGTCACCGGCATTCACAACGAAGACACAATCGAGCAGTATCGCGATATGGGCCGGCGCCTCGGACGGCTGCTGTATCAGGGCCGCTGGTTCGATCCGCAAGCCATCATGCTCCGTGAAATGCTGCAGCGTTGGGTCGCGCGCGCGATCACCGGCGAGGTGACAATCGAGCTGCGGCGCGGCAACGATTATTCCATCCTCGACACCACGAGCCCGCATCTCACGTATCACCCCGAGCGTCTGACGATGGAAAGGGGCGAGTCGGCATTCTCGCCGCAGGATCGTATCGGGCAATTGACGATGCGGAATCTCGACATCGCCGATACGCGAGACAAGTTGCTCACCTACAGGCGATCAGGTGTGCTTGGTTCCTCGAGCGACTCTGCCCTTCCGCTGCTCACCGAAGCGCCGAAGGACGATTGATATTTGCGTCGCTACTCAATTGCCCACAAGGTCAGATCCGCAACGTCTTTGACGTAGATTCTGTTGCCCGCGATCACCGGCTGTGCCCAGGTGGCGCTATCCGCGACCGTGTAGCGCTTCACGGGCTCGAATGCGCTCGCGGTGCCTCGCAACACGATCAACTCTCCATCGTCTTGGAGCGCAAACCAGACGTCGCCGGCGCGGACGACGGCGGCATTGGTCGCCTGCCGCGGCTCGCTCGTCCAGAGCGTTTTGCCCGACTTGGCGTCAAGACAAAAGAACTGGCCGCTGTTCCTGTTGGACATGCCGCAGAGCGCGTCGCGAACGAGCACGGCGTTGCTCATGTACAGCGAAACGTCCGAGTTTTCCCAGACGTTCTCGGTCGTCCACTGCTTGCCCTGTTTGAGGATCCGGAACGCGGTGATTGGCTTCTCGAGCCCGGAGACGATGAGGGTATCGCCGTAGACGATCGGGGTGATCGTGTTCTGCGTCGACCGCGTGTTGAACGGCCGCTTCCAGAGCAGCTCGCCCGTTGCTGCACTGACGCCGACGAGGTTCTCCTGGGAGAACGTGATGATTTGACGCGTGCCCGCCACGTCGAGCGCAATGGGCGAGCCGTAAGATGGGCCGTCGCCATTCCACGTCCACGTCACGGCGCCGGTGTTCGCGTCGAACGCGCTGAGCGCGCCCTGATTGTGGCCGCCGACGTGCACGATGACGAGGCCGCGGTCGACGAGCGGTGACTGCGCGGTGTGATACAGCGGCTGCGCGGCAGACGGGCTCGTCTGCCACAACCTCTTTCCGGTAGCGGCGTCAAAGGCGCTGACGATGCCGGTCATTCCCAGCGTGTACAGCTTTCCGCCAGCAAACGTCGGCGTCGATTTCGGCCCTTCACCGTGGCGTGCAGCGGCCGGATTCATACGAAAAGGAGCGGGATAGCCCGTCTGCCAAATCACTTTGCCGGTTCCGGCATCCAGTGCCTGCACGGTCTCGTTTCCGTCGACGCGGGTGAACGTGTACAGCCGGTTGCCGACGAGCAGCGGCGTCGCGTAGCCCAGACCAACGGGTACCTTCCACTTGCGCGCGAGCGTTTGAGGCCACGTCTTCGGCTCGCTGAAGCCGGTTGCTGCGCCGTCGCGGTTGGCGCCACGCCACTGCGGCCAATCGGCGGGACGCGTTTGCGCCTGGAGGATGACGGTGGAACACACCAGCGCGAGCGCCAATCGGAACGTCATACTGCGAGACTCTATCGCGAACGCGAAGCGGACGCGAGGCTTGGGCCTTGGCCTAAAGCTCCGGCTTGCCTCGAGACTCAAGCCGGAAGACTCAAGCGTGACGCCTGAAGGCTTGCTTTTATTCGTTCGGGCGTAAACGGCACCTGGCGAATCCGCACACCCGTGGCATCGAAAACGGCGTTCCCAATCGCCGCCGCGACGAGCGTGATGGTGGTTTCGCCTGCGCCCATCGCCTCGCTGTCGGGACGATTGATCAACACGCTTTCAATTTCCGGTGGCTCAAACCCGAGCGGCAGACTGTGGTACGTCCGCCAGTCGACGGACGTCACCTTCGTCCCATCCCACGTCACCTCTTCGCCCAGGGCGCGACTGAGACCGTGGAGCGCGCCGCCTTCAATCTGATTCTTCATGCCGTCAGGATTCGAGATGGGACCGCAGTCCTGTGCCACGACGAACCGGCGGGCGTGAAGCCTGCCGGTGCTGACGTCGACATCGACGTCTGCGGCCAGTGCGCAGTAGCCGTTATCGCCTTCGTACAGGACACAGGCAAACCCGCGGCCGCTGACGACGGTTCCGCGCGGCTGCCCCGCCTGTGCTGAGCGACCGTCAGCACCAAGTCGAACGGTCTGCGGTGAGGGGCGCGGCGTCCACTTTGCGGCCGTTGCAGCGCTCTTCACGACTTCTATCAGCCGCGGATCGCGGAGATGCCGCAACCTGAACGCGACAGGATCCATCTTGAGATGTGCCGCGATCTCGTCGATGAAGCACTCGTGCGCAAACGTGTTCTGTAAGCGGCTTGGCGAGCGAAGCGGTCCGGTGAAAAACGGGGATGCAATCGTGTGCGTCAACACGCGTTCCGCTTTGATGGTTCCAGTACCTCCGCATGTTCCACCGACGCAACCAGACATGTAGGACGGCGCTGCGTTGCTGCCGTTGTTGAACCGCGCAGGCGGCGAGGCGGCGCGAGCCGTGACCGTCGCCGGTTGAAAGCCCGCCAGGAATCCGGTCACGACATTGCCCGGTGTGTCGTAGCCTGGTCGCCCTCCACGAGATGCAAACCACGCTTCCGCATCCCACGCGACGATCTCGCCGGCGCCGTTTACCCCTGCACGCTGATCGATCGCGTACGCAAAGCCGTAGTTCTCCCACGCCATCTCGTCTTGCCGCGACAACTGCACACGAACGGGACTGCCGGCGGCCTGCGAGAGAAGCGCGGCATCGTACGACACGGTGTCCGCGCCGTTGATCCCGTAACAACCGGAGCCGCGGGTGAAGACGACACGCACCCTCTCCGGCGGCAGTCCCAGCAGCGTCGCCACCGTGCTGCGGAGCGGATACACCGACTGCGTCGACGACCAGATGGTCGCGCCGTCCGTCTGCACATCTGCAACCGCGCATGAGGATCCCAGCGAGCCGTGCATCTGGTAAGGATGAAGATATGTTGCCTCGAGAACCGTTGCTGCACCCGACAGCGCGGCATCGACAGCACCGGAGTTCACGACAAACGCGTCACGAGCCGGCTGTCGCCGGAGATGCTCGTAATAGCTGGCCTGATCCGGCAGACCGGCGCCTTTCGTCCACGTCACCGCGAGCGTCGTGGCGGCCTTTGCCGCCAGCCACTGCTTGCCGGAAACCACTCCAAGGAAGTTTTCCCGTCGGACCACGCGAACCGCCCCGCCGAACTCGTCGAGCGAGCGCTCGTCGATGCTCACGATGGTGGCGCCAATCTCGGGCGGTCTGATCACGCGGCCGTGGAGCATGCCCGGCACGCGCACGTTGTGGACGTATTCGAGTTGGCCGGTGACGGCCGCCGGAATATCTACTCGCGAAACCGGCGCGCCGAGCACCTTCCAATCGGCGGCGCGCTTGCGCTTGACAGCAGGATTGAGCGCCAGTTCGAATCGCCTGCCGCCGATCAACTCTTGGTAGGCGACACGCTTCGATCGATCGGTCGCGACGGCGATAAATCCGCTGTCAGCCGTGAGTTCCGATCGTTGCACGCCAAGCCGTCTCGCCGCGAGATCGATGAGCGCTTCGCGAGCCGTGGCGGCCGCCAGGGCAAGGTTCGCGTGATTGAAATTTGTCGGATGCGATTGGCTGCCCGATGTGGTTCCTTGATCCGGCGTCAATGACGTGTCGCACATCACCAGACGGATTCGATTGACCGGGACCGAAAGTTCTTCTGCAACGAGCTGGACCTGGGCGGTATGCATGCCTTGGCCAAGCTCGCATTTGCCTGTGTACACGGTGACCACGCCGTCGCCATCGATCACGAGCCACGAGTCGACCTGGCCGCCCGTGCGTCCGGTCTGAGCAAACACGCTCCGAGACGCCGCCGGAATACCGAGCTTCTCACCGAAGGAACTGGCCGCGAACCCGACGATGAGTGCGCCCGAGCCTTTGAGCAGGTCTCGGCGTCTCACGCGCGGCGCTCCTGCGCGTACTTGTAGATCGCACGCAACATGCGGCTGTGCGTAAAGCATCGGCACAACACGCCGGACAACGCCTCCCGGATCTGTGCCTCGCCGGCTTTCGGATTCCGATCCAGGAATGCTTTCGCCGTCAGAATCACGCCGTTCAAGCAGAACCCGCACTGTGCCGCCTGCTCGTCGATGAACGCCTGTTGCAGAGGGTGCGGTTTCTCGAGCGTGCCGAGGCCCTCGAGCGTCGTGATGTTTGTGCCGACGACCGACGACACTGGAGTGACGCAAGATCTGATTGCGCGATCGCCAACGATGACCGTGCACGCGCCACATTGCCCAAGGCCGCAGCCGAATTTCGGGCCGCGCAGGCCGAGCTCGTCGCTCAGGACGTACAGAAGCGGGGTTGACGGATCGACGTCGACCGTTTCCGCCTTGCCATTCACGAGAAGGGACAACGCAGCTTCAGTCGTCATGGTGAATGCGGTGCTCTTCTTCGGCGATGATCGCGTCTTTGCGCTTCGCGATCTGCTCCTTGCGTGACTTGCGGGCGTTCGCCTGGCGAGTGCTATCGCTGCTCAGCGCAAAACCGGACAGCAGCTTTTCGAGATCGCCCGAACTGCATTTGGTGCATTGAGGGCCGCTGCCGTGCGGCAAGACCAGCGCCTCGAATTCGTGACCGCAGGCGCGACAACGGTATTCGTAGATCGGCATGACTGTAATTATGCTCCTCGCTCATTCAGGAACCACCGTGAAGGAAAGTACGTGAGAACCCCGCGTGTACGAACGTACGTGAAGAACCCCCGTGTACGAACGTACGTGAAGGAACCCCCGTGAAGGAACCCCCGTGGTTAGGCCGCCCAATCGTCCAGATGTTTCACAAGCGTATCAAGCGGGAGCACGGTGCGCGCCCCGTCGCTCTGACGGCGGAATACCACGCGCGACCATCCGCGCATTCGCACGGGCGTAAAGCGTTCGTTGCCAAGCACGAGCGGCTTCTGGTGCATCGTGTTGAGCACGACTTGCTCGTAGCGAGACAGGCCGAGCCGCTTCAGTGGTCGGGAAGACGGCGTGGCCCGTCCCACGTCCTCATACGAGGCCGGCCGATCCTCGTCGTCCAGCCAGGAGCGAGCTTTGCCCGCAATGATTCGGCGCGCGAGCTGGTACGAGAACGGATCCGCAACGCGACGGATCGACGAATCGAACGCGGCAAAGACCGTCCGCGCCAATTGCCGGAGACTGGCCGGACCGTCCGGCGTCATCCAAATCTGCGCGTCGGTATCGCACGCGTACGGATTCAACGGATAGCAGTCGAACCGCGCCAGCCACCCGTGCCGTGAGGTATGTGTTCTGGGAGCGAAGCCCTCGGGCACCGGAATGCCGCGCCGCGCGAAGGTTGCAAGACTCAGATTGCGCCAACGGCTGACAGCCTGCACGATACCCGCGATGACCGCTCCGGTGGCTGCCAGCCGATTCGGATCGGGAGGAAAGTCCGCCGTCACTTCAATCCGCCGCGGCCGAGGACGGACACCAACGCCGGTGGATCGTTTATTCCCGGCAAGAAGCATGACCGGGGCGGGCACGATGTGCACGAGCAGCCAGGCGAGATCTTTCACGCGGGGAGAAGCCGCCGCTCGTCCGCCCCCGCCCCCACCGACAGCGACGTTGTAGTGCGTGCTGAAACCCTGCAGCTTGACGCGGTGGCCATGCTGCGCCTCCCAAAGGTCCAACTGACCGCGTACGAACGCGACGCCGTCATCGAGCGATCGCGCGAGCCTTCCGAAGCAGCCCTGCTCGAGCTCCATAACGGGCGTTGCAATCTCGATCACCCCGGTGTCGAAGTACACCGCTGCCCCGTTCGGCAATTGGAACGACCGTCCCGTGCGATGCACGAGCGGCACGGTGATGAAGCCGCGTGGATCTCCAAAAAGGTGCTCGGGCTTTGCCGGAACGCCGTCGAGCAGCACGGAGAACTCGGCCTCGAGCCCGCCTACGGGCCGCATGATGCGGTCGGCGATCGGCTCGCCCTTCCACTGTTTCAACGTGTGCACCGTCGGCAACGCGCCCATGGCTATACACTCGCTTCTGACGTCTGTCGCGGCACGACAGTGACGTATCCGAGATCGAGATGCAGGTGATCGTCTGCGTATCCGGCATCGGCGCCATAGGGCCGCGTCCAGCACCCGGCCAGCGTTCGCGTTGCGATGACCGAGTAGCGTTGAATCTTGTCTTCGGTGTCCAGATAGTCGGCGCCGATTCGATACACGTTCGCCGCCGTGGCCCAGCAGTGCGGCGACGCCGAGCGCGAGCCCGCGTGCGCAGGCGAACGATACCCTCCGTTTGCCGCCACACGAATGGGCGCACCAACCTCGGCGCGGAGCACCTCTAACGCCGCCGCGAGCACGCTCACGGCACACGGCACGTAGCGCGGATACGACCGCAGCGGTGCGGCTTCGTAGAGATCCACTTCCATCAACTCCCACAATCCGAAATGTGGAGTGAGGAGCGTGTTGACGGCGACGGTGCTCGATTCGACCGCGTAAAAGAATCGCGGCAACCGGTGCAGCTCGCCAGCTCGGCTCTGCATGAATTCTCCCGGCCGCAGTAGTTCCCGATGCGCCAACGGCAACTGCAGTCCGTCCACCACGGGGAGCCAGGTGTCCTGATCGCTCACCTCAGCACACCTTCCCCAGCCGTAGCGATACATTCATAAACCGCACCCGAGGCTGCTATGCCAGCTTCCTGCCGTTCCCGCTGATCGCCGTGGCTTTCAATGAATATCGCCAGTAAGTACGGCGGCCGCCCTGGCATGAAAACGGCGCCCGCGTCATGCGTCACGGTTGAGATCTCACCTGTCTTGTGCGCAACTTTCGCCGCGAGGCGCACCGCTTCCGGAAGACCCGGCGAAATTGTTCCGCCGAGTTGCTGG
>DASPWV010000758.1:0-2007 GCA_035637635.1 Vicinamibacterales bacterium
CTCCAGTTGTAGTCGGTGCGGCCAAACGTGTTCGGTGTGTCGTAGGCAAACGGGACGTTGTTCTGATATCGTCGTGGGTTGATCACTTCGCGGTTCGGCACCGGGTACAACGACAGCCATTCGCGCACGATCTGATCACCGCGCGCGGAGCCGGTGTTCACGGTGCGTTCGCTCGGAAGCGGGACGGTCGCTGTCGAGGAATTCGTGCCCCGGCGGATGTTGTTCTCGAACATCGCAAAATAAAACAGCCGATTTCGTACCGCGGGACCGCCTGCCGTGCCGCCGAACAGGTTCGTACGGAACTCGCCAAAGCAGCCGCCCGCCGGAGCGGTTGCCAGGCCTGCGATCTGATCCGCCGTGCACCTGCGCGCCTGCACTTCCGTCGCCGCCGACTGAAATCGCTGGTTGTCGTAGAAGTATTCGAACGCCGACCCATGAAAGAGGTTGGTGCCCGACTTGCTGATGGCGCGCACCTGTGCCCCGCCGGCGCGTCCGAATTCGGCGTTGTAATTCGCCGTCAGCACCTCGAATTCGCGGACGCCCTCGACGCTCACCGGCGTGCGGTAGTCGTTGTCTTCGGGATCGATGTTGGAAATGCCGTCCAGCTCGTAATTGGTCGAGCGCGCGGTCGTACCGTTCGCCACGACATCGCCGCCGCCCGAGCCAAGAAACGCACGGCCGAAACGTCCGCCCGGCGTGGTCACGCCCGGCGCTTTGGTCGCAACGCCGTACACATTGCGGCCGACGGCATCGGAGGTCGCGAGAGGAATCTCCTTCAGCGCTGCTTCGTCGTACGTGCGCTTCAACTCCGATCGCGTGAGCTGCACCGCCGACGATCCGCCCGTCACGATGATGGTTTCCGCGACGGCCGCGACCGCGAGATCGAAATCGACGACGACGCTGTCGTTCACGCGCACGTCGATGCCTTGCCGCGTTTCCGTCCGGAAGCCGCTCAACTCGGCGCTGATGTTATAGAGGCCCGACGGAAGGAACGGGAGGCGATAGAGACCTTCCGAAGTCGTGACCCCGACGAATTTCGTCGAGGTCGCGGTGTTGACTGCGGTAATTGTGACACCCGGCAGCATCGCGCCTTGCGGATCCTTCACGCGACCTTCGATAGTTCCGGTGATCACCTGGCCGCTGGCCCATGACGCGCACAGCGCCAACATTCCGACGACGATCGCCGTGAACCGTCGAACCATCTCAGACTCCTCGCGAAATATTGACAAGCACGAGAACTACGACCGGCGGCAGTGTATTCATCTTTCAGAAGCACGTCTATATCTGCGAGAACGGCATTGCCCTTGCTGCACCCACACTGCGGAGGTAGCCATGTTCCCAGTCGGCGACGAACCTGTTCGCGGCGGTCCACCGGCCGTTGTCACCTACGGCCTCATCGCATTGAACGTGCTCGCTTTCCTCATCGAGTTTGCACAGCCCTCCGAAGGTGCGCTTCAGTCGTTCATCCAGGCATGGGGCGTCGTGCCGCGCGAGTACTCCGCGGCGCGCGACTTGCCGCCGACGATTCCGCTCCCATTCTGGTCGACGCTGTTCACCTCCATGTTCCTGCACGGCGGGTGGATGCATCTCGGCGGGAACATGTTGTACCTGTGGATCTTCGGAGACAACCTCGAGAAGGTGATGGGCGCGGCGCGCTTCCTGGTGTTCTATCTGGTCTGCGGCCTGGCAGCGTCGTTTGCCCACATCATGTTCGGCGCGGCCTCGAACGTGCCTGCGGTTGGTGCGTCGGGCGCGATCAGCGGTGTGCTCGCCGGTTATCTGCTGCTGTTCCCGCACAACCGCATCCGCGTGCTCACCCGCGGGGGAATCGCACAGGTTCCGGCGCTCATCGTTGTCGGCCTCTGGATTGTCATCCAGTTCATCAACGGCATCGGCTCGATAGCGACGACCTCGGAAACCGGCGGCGGCGGCGTCGCGTACATGGCGCACATCGGCGGGTTCATCGCGGGACTCGTGCTGGTCAAGCTCATGACACCGGCTCGCCGG